>JAEKLU010000246.1 GCA_019509685.1 Mesorhizobium sp.
CAGGCGCGTGAAGCCGGAGTGCCGGCAACGATTGTGTTCGACCAGGCCTTTCGACCCGGACTGCAAAACCTCGAGCGCGCCAGCCACGTCGTCATCCTGTCCTGGCTCCATCACGCGCCCCGGAATCTGATTGTGCAAAAACCGCGGCATGCGGCTGAACCGAAAGGCGTTTTCTCGTTGCGCTCCCCTGCCCGGCCAAACCCTATCGGGCTGCACGTAGCAAAACTCGTTGGCATCGACATCGCCGCCGGCCGCATCGAGATCGACGCCATCGACGTGCTCGACGGCACGCCGGTCATCGACATCAAGCCCTACTATGCTTCGACCGATGCGTTGCCTGACGCGACCATTGCCGGGCGCGACGAGACATGAGGGCGCCGACCGGCCGCCGCCGCGCCATCGCCAAGGCGCTGACCGTACTTCTGCCGCTGGCGCCCTACGCCGACATGGAAAAGATCCGCGCCGATGCCGGCTCAGTGCATATGAAGACGTTGCCGCCGACAATCGCTGTATGGCTGGCGACGATCGCCCATGTCCGCCACACCCATACCGATTACGAAAAGCTGCTCGCCGAAGGCTATGATCGCGACTCGGCGCGCTTCTTCGTCATCGGGCGGACCAACGAAGTGCTCACCCGCTGGCGGGCGACGCGGCTGCTTGAGGAAGACGACGAGCAAGATTAGACCGGCACAAAACGGTTTCGCCTGCGGAATCCTTGAGACGCCGCTCCTGCGGCCGATGGCCCGTCAATAATTCCGGCATCGCCTCTGGAAAAACGCCGGCGGCGCCGTATATGGCAAAAACGGAGCTTCCTCCGTTTATTCTCCGAGATTTTACCGCCCCCAAGGGCAAGGATCACAGATCATGACAGCTAAGGTTTGGTTCATCACCGGATCGTCGAAGGGTTTTGGCCGCGTCTGGGCCGAGGCAGCACTTGCCCGTGGCGATAGCGTTGCCGCCACCGCCCGCGACGCCGCCACGCTCGCCGATCTCGTCGAGAAATACGGCGACAAGATCGCCGCCATAAAGCTCGACGTCACCGACAAGAAAGCCGTCGATGCCGCTATCGCCGAGGCGCACAAGCGCTTCGGCCGGCTCGATGTCGTTATCAACAATGCCGGCTACGGCCATTTTGGCGCCATCGAGGAGGTCTCCGAGCAGGAAGCCCGGGACCAGATCGAGACCAACGTCTTCGGCGCGCTTTGGGTGACGCAGGCCGCACTGCCGATCATGCGGGCGCAGCGTTCCGGCCACATCATCCAGATCTCGTCGATCGGCGGCGTCAACGCCTTCGCCTCGATCGGTCTTTATCACGCCTCGAAATGGGCGCTGGAAGCCTTCAGCCAATCGCTCAGCCAGGAGGTCGCCGCATTCGGCATCCATGTCACGCTAGTCGAACCGGGCGGCTTTTCCACCGACTGGGCCGGCCCGTCGGCCAAGGTCTCGAAGCGCATGGACGTCTATGAGCCGGTCCGCGCGGCGATGGCCGAGCGCCGCAGCCGCTCGGTGGCCGGCGACCCGGAGGCGACCGGCCCCGCGATGCTGGCGATCGTCGACGCGGCCGAGCCGCCGCTGAGGGTCTTCTTCGGCGACGTCGGCCTGCCGATGATCAAGCAGGAATATGCCAACCGCATCGCCACCTGGGAAAAGTGGGACCATGTTTCGGTGATGGCGCAAGGCGCCAACAAGAACCGGAAAGCTTGATCCGGAACGTTCGGCCACGCTGCCTCGCGCGGCGTGGCCCTTTCACTCAGGCCTGATAAATCCACTGCTCCGGCACGCGTACGGAAATCTCTTCGCCGACCGCGATGCTGCCCGGTTTCTCGACCCAGGCGACAAGGCCGCGCAACCGCTTCGCAACCTTCGGAAAGGCCAGCGCTCCGGTCTCGTGATCGGCCATGCCGGCATTCTCGGCAATCGAACGTCCGGCAATGCGGCATGGCTTGTTCTGCGCGTCGATCTTGATCGTCGCGCCGCCCTTGAAGAACAGCAGCGAACCGGCCGGCAGCATCGAAAGATGCGGCACGCCTTCGATCAGCATGTTGGCGCCGATCCATTCCGGCTTGATTTCATCCAACCCCATCTGGGCGGCGACAACGGCCAGCTCGTCCGCCGCCACGATCGACAATTGCCGTTCGTTGCGCATCTCGGTGCCGCGCGGGTACCAGGGTTCGCGGCCGCCGCAGCGTCGCATGGCGCCGGCGTGGAAGTCGCCGTCGATACCTTCGAAACCCAGCCGCAATTCTGTAACCGGGCGGGTCTGGAAGTGGTCGGACGGCGCAACGTAGAGCGACGCTACCTTGGCGGCGAGTTTTCGCGCCGCAATGATTTCAACCGGCTTCTCGGCTTCAGGGAAAAGATCCAGCATGGCTTAGTCCTTGGATGACGTGCCCTCGTTTTGCCGGTTGAGGGGCAACGCCGCAAGAGCAGTTTCGGCCAAGGCCCGCAACTCATCGGCCGAGGCGCCGTCCCGCGCCTGGATCGACATGCCGTTCATGACGCCGGCCAGGTATTTGGCGAAACCTTGCGCTGAGACGCTCTCCGGCAGGTCGCCCATCGCCTGGCCCTTGGCCAGCCGCTCCGCGATCGCGGTCTTGAGTTCATCGGCAATGGCTTGCGCCTGCGGCGAGGCCGCCAGGGCGCCGCTGACGAACAGGCAACCGCCAGGCTTGCCGGGCCTGGTATAGGCCTGCGCAGCCCCCAACAGCAGCCGCCGGACCGCTTCCGCCGTCGACACCGGCGCGCTCAGCGCTTCCAGCGCAAATCCAATCTCGGTCTCGTGGTAGCGCGTCAGCGCCTTGCGGAACAACGTCTCCTTGTCGGTGAAGGCGTTGTATATCTGCGGCGGCGTCAGCCCCATCGCGTCACGCAGCATGGCGAGCGACGTCGCCTCATAGCCATGCTCCCAGAACAGATGCATGGCCGCGTCGAGCGCAGCCTGCGGGTCGAATGCGCGTGGCCGACCCCCGCGCGGCTTTTCCATCTTTTCCATAATGATCGTTACGAAACCTATTGACGCGGCTCTTTTGCATAACGTAACAATCGATACGAAACATGGCAAGCTCGAAACGCAGGCCATGCAACTCCAGCAAAGGACAAGCCAATGCCCATCACCGTGACCGCACCGCAAGGGATACTGACCCCGGCCGGAGAGCGTGAGATACTGCCGCGTCTCAGCGCCGCCCTGATCGAGGCCTCCGGCGCCACCGGCAATTCGTTCTTCACAGCAATTGTCGGCGGCACGGTCCACATCCTGCCGCCACACCAGATCTACGCCGGCGGCGCCAATCGGCCTGTCGTCATGGTGGAACTGAAGCTGCCCAATATCGGCCTCGGCACGGTCGAAGCCCGCAATGCCTTCATCACCGCCGCCGCCGCCATCGTCGCGGAGCTCTGCGTGCCGGGTCACAAACCGGAAAACACCTGGATCAACATCGTCAACGCGCCCGACGGCGGCTGGGGCATCGGTGACAGGCAGTATACAGGCGATGCGCTGATTGCAGCCGCTACCGCCGCCGCTGCGTGACCGGACGAATAAACCTATCACGACGTTCTTACCGGCTTCGGACTAGCTTTCGCCGCGTCGCGCCGCTCTGATGGCGGCGCGACGACGAGAGGCCGATCATGGTTGGACACGCAATCGCTGCCCTATGGCTGTTCTGGGCGATATCCTGGCTGCTTGCCGCGTCCTGGGCCGATCCCGCGCAAAAGCGCGCGGATATCAGGGCGGAGGTCCGCTATCGGATCCTCTGGCTGGCCGGCACCGCGTTGATGTTCGTTCCGGCGCACGGCTATGTCGGTCGGTTTCGGCTCTGGATGCCGACGCTTACCGAGGCTTGGATCTGCGTTGCCCTGATCGCGATCGGCATCGCTTTTGCCTGGTGGGCGCGCTTGCATCTCGGCCGGCTGTGGTCCGCCACGGTGACAGCCAAGGCCGATCATCGCATCGTCGACACAGGCCCTTACGGGCTGGTCCGCCATCCGATCTATACGGGCCTGCTGCTGTCGATCCTCGCCACCATGGCGGTCAAGGGCACGATATGGGGGATTGCTGGCGCCGTGCTGCTGCTCATCGGCGTCGTCGTCAAAGCCAAGATCGAGGAAAACTTCCTGCGCGGCGAGCTCGGCCCGGCCTATGACGACTATGCTAAGCGCGTGCCGATGCTGGTGCCTTTCGCGCCGGCCTAGAGCGGTTCAGCGTTTCACGGAATCGTCGAACCGCTCTAAGTCTTTGTTTTCACGCAATTCCAGACGGAAAACCGCTACGCACTTTTCCTGGAATTGCTCTAAGCGGCCCGTCGTTAGAGCATGCGCAGCAGCGCGCCGCCGATCGAATAGCCGGCGCCAAAGGCGCAGATCACACCGAAATCGCCGGCCTTCATGTCGGCGTGGTTTTCCGACAGCGCGACGATGGCGCCGGCGCCCGCCGTGTTGCCGAGTCGCTCCAGAACCATCGGCGCGCGGTCGTGATCGACATCGTGGCCGAAGGACAGTTTCAGGATCATCGCATTCATGCGCGCATTGGCCTGGTGCAGCCAGAAGCGCCTTATTGCCTGTGGCGTCAGCCCATGCTCGGCGAGGAACGCAACGATGAATTGTTGCCCGGCAACGGTGACTTCCTTGAACACCTTGTTGCCGACCTGTTTGATCAGATTGCCTTCAAGGTTGATCATGTAGGGATCATCCTGGGCGGTGCGGGTGTGGTAGCCGAGATTGGTGCGGATGTTGTTCGACATCTGCGTCCAGATGCGGGTGTCCAGCACCTCGAAACGCTCAGGTCTTTTGTCACCCTGGGCGAGCCCCTCCACCACCATCGACACCGAGGCGTCGCCGAAGATGAAATGCGTCTGCCGGTCGCGGAAATTGAGATGGCCGCTGATGATTTCCGGCGTGGTCACCAGGATGCGCTTATGCGCACCCGAACGCACCAGATTGACCGCCATGTGAAGGGCCGCCGCGGCGGAAGAGCAGCCAAGGCCCATGTCGAAACCGGCGCCCTTGGTGCCCAGCGCCTCCTGCATCTCGATGGCGATCGCCGGATAGGGCCGCTGATGGTGCGAGGCCGAACAGATCACCAGGTCGACGTCGGCCGGATCGACAGCGGCATGAGCGAGCGCCTTCTTTGCCGAAGCCACGCCGAACTCCGCTTCCAGCGACAGCGCGTCGTCCGGCCGGGCCGGAATGCGCGGCGTCATGCGGGTCGGATCGAGGATGCCCTCGCGTTCGATCACATGGCGGCTCTTGACGCCCGACGCATGGACGATGAAGTCGCTGTCCGATTTCTGCAGCAGCGTCTCGCCGGTCAAAGCGCGGCGCGCATTCTCGGTGTCGACCCAGCTGTTGAAGCTTGCGACCAGTTCTTCATTGGTGATGACGGGTTCAGGGATTTCGGCGCCGATGCCGCTGATGATGACGCGATGCATGTTCAATCCGTCCGAGGCACGGGCATTACGGGCTCTGATGTGGGCGCCGAGATTGCCCGGCGCAACCCTTGTCGTATTTGACCGGTTTATGCCAGCTTAAATCGACAACCCTTGCTGGCATCGCGGCGAGTTGCCTTACGTTGCGTTCAGGCTCGCTTGGCGACGACGAAGATGCGCGGGAAACGCAAGAGCACCTTGCCGTTCGCGGTCTTCGGATAGGCCTTGGCGATCTTGGCCGTGTAGCTGTCGAGGAACTGCTTTTTCTCCTCCGCGTCGAGCGGATCGAGGAATGGCTTCAACCCGGTCGCCTTGACCCATTCGACGATCGCCTCGGCATTGGCGAGCGGGTGGTTGTAGGCCGTGTGCCAGATGTCGAGCCGGTCGGCGAGCGGCGACAACAGATCGTAGTAGAACGACACCGGCGGCAACGGCCCGCGCGCCGCGCCCTTGAGCTTGGCCGAAAACGGCATCTCGGCCGCCGTGTCGCGCATCAGCTGGTGCGAGGCCTCGCCGAGATTGTCGGGCATCTGGACCGCCAAGGCGCCGCCGGGCGCCAGCAATCCCATGAGACGCTGAAACACCGCCGGATGCTCCGGCAGCCACTGGAAGACCGCGTTGGCGAAGATGACATCGACAGGCTGATCCGGCTGCCATTTGGTGGCGTCGGCCAGCTCGAAATTGACGTTGGGTAGCCGCGCCCGCGCCTTCTCGATCATGTCGGGCGACGTGTCGAAGCCGCTGACTTCGGCATTCGGCCAGCGCTCGACCAGAAGCTCGGTGGAATTGCCCGGGCCGCAGCCGATATCGACGACGCGGCGCGGAAAATCGACCGGCACCTGCGCCACGAGATCGCGCGCGGGCCGCGTGCGTTCGTCCTCGAATTTCAGATATTGGGCAGCGGACCAGTCAGCCATTTTGTCACCTCACTCATGCCGGCCGCCCGTAACTGATATTACCGCGTCAGCCGCTTGTGCGTCATGCGGTGCGGGGCTGCCGCTTCCGCGCCGAGGCGGCGCAGCTTGTCCTTCTCATATTCCTCGAAATTGCCTTCGAACCATTCGACATGCGCGTCGCCCTCGAAGGCGAGCATGTGGGTGGCCATGCGGTCGAGGAACATGCGATCGTGGCTGATGATGACGGCGCAGCCGGCATAGGCTTCGAGCGCGTCTTCCAGCGCGCCCAGCGTTTCGGTGTCGAGGTCGTTGGTCGGTTCGTCGAGCAGCAGAACATTGCCGCCGCCCTTCAGCATCTTGGCCAGATGCACGCGGTTGCGCTGGCCGCCCGAGAGGTTGCCGACCTTCTGCTGCTGGTCGCCGCCGCGGAAGTTGAAGGACGAGCAGTAGGCGCGGCTGTTGATCTCGTGCTTGCCGAGCTTGATGATTTCGGCGCCGCCGGAGATTTCTTCCCACACGGTCTTGCTCCCATCCAGCGCGTCGCGGCTCTGGTCGACATAACCGAGCTTGACCGTCTCGCCGATGCGCACGGTGCCCGCATCCGGCTTTTCCTGGCCGGTGAACGTCTTGAACAGCGTTGTCTTGCCGGCGCCGTTCGGGCCGATGACGCCGACAATACCGCCCGGCGGCAGTCGGAACGACAGGTTCTCGATCAGGAGCTCGTCGCCAAAGCCCTTGTTGAGGCCTTCGACCTCGATGACCACATTGCCGAGACGCTCGCTCGACGGGATGACGATCTGCGTGTCGGTCGGCTTGCGGTTCTGCGACTGCTCGACCAATTCCTCATAGGCCTTGATACGCGCCTTCGACTTGGTCTGGCGCGCCTTGGGCGAGGACTGGATCCACTCGCGCTCGCGCCAGATCGACTTCTGGCGAGCGTCGTCCTCGCGGCCTTCCTGGATCAGGCGCTTGGCCTTGGCATCGAGATATCTGGTGTAGTTGCCCTCGTAAGGAATGCCGCGGCCGCGATCGAGCTCGAGGATCCAGCCGGTGACGTTGTCGAGGAAGTAGCGGTCGTGGGTGATGATCAGCACCGAGCCCGGATAATCGCGCAGGTGCTTTTCCAGCCACGCCGTGGTCTCGGCGTCGAGATGGTTGGTCGGTTCGTCGAGCAGCAAAAGGTCAGGCTGGCGCAACAGAAGCTGACAAAGCGCGACGCGGCGACGCTCGCCGCCCGACAGGTTGGTCACTTCGGAATCGCCTGGCGGGCACTGCAGCGCATCCATCGCCATCTCGACCTGCTGCTCGAGATCCCACAAATTGAGCCGGTCCATTTCGTCCTGGAGCTTGCCCGACTCATCCGCCGTCTCGTCGGAATAGTTCATCATCAGCTCGTTGTAGCGCTCGATGATGGCGGTCTTCTTGGCGACGCCTTCCATGACGTTTTCCATCACGGTCTTGTTTGGATCGAGATGCGGCTCCTGGGGGAGATAGCCGACGGTGGCGCCCTCGGCCAGCCATGCCTCGCCCTGGAACTCCTTGTCGAGCCCGGCCATGATGCGCAGGATCGTCGACTTACCCGAGCCGTTGGGGCCCAGAATGCCGATCTTGGCGTCTGGATAGAAGGACAGGTGAACGTTATCGAGCACCTTCTTGGTGCCATAGGCCTTCGACAGGCCGGACATGTGATAGATGAACTGGCGTGCCACGCGCGCTTTCCCTGGATACTTGAGTGTCAGGTTTGAATGGGGGTTGGCCGCTATGTAGGCGATGAAGCGCCGAACGGCAATCGCTTTCGGTGTGACGGCGGCCAATCGAGGCTCCTTCACGGACAATCGGCGTTTACGGCTTTCCTCGCTCGCCGAAAGAAGCGGTTAACCATTCGCCTTCAAAACGATAATAGGTTGGGAAATTTCGGCCAGGCCGCGATTTCGGGCAAGGATCGGATCGACGAAGTGCTGAACGGTGCCTTGCTCCTTGCCGAAGCGGTTCTGTATTTCAGCGCCATGGTCACGCTTTTTCGCTTCAGGCGCCGCATCGGCCTTGGCGTATTCATCTGCGCGCTCGGCGCCATGCACTTCCTCGAAACCTATCTCGCCAGCGTCTTTTATGTCGCGCTGCCCTTCGGCATGGTCTCGCCGGGCTCGGCCGTACTCTTCTCCGGCAAGCTGGTCATGCTCCTGTTGCTCTACATGAAGGAGGACGCCGCGACCGTGCGCCAGCCGATCTACGGCCTGCTGCTCGGCAACGCGCTGATGATCGGCCTGGTGCTGATCCTGCGCCTGCACGCGATCGCGGTGCTTCCGGACGGCAAGGCTCCCGATATCGGTTTCATCGACGAGATGGGCTGGCTGATGGTCTGGGGCACCACGCTGCTCTTCATCGACGCCATCCTGATCATCCTGCTTTACGAGAAGCTCGGCGCCTTCCTGCGCCAGAGGCCGTTCGTCCGCATCCTGGCATCGGTCGCCTGCGTGCTGACCTTCGACCAGATCGGCTTCTTCACCGCCTTGCATTTCGTCGCCGGCGCGCCGATCGAAGTGTTCTTCGGTGGCTGGTTCGCCAAGATGGCGGCGGCACTTGCCTATAGCGGCATGCTCATCGCCTATCTCCGATGGGTCGAGGATACCGATATCGCGGTCCCGCGTGGCCTCTCCGACATCTTCGACACCCTCACCTACCGTGAGCGTTACGAGGCGCTAATCAAATATGTCGGCCGCGACGGACTGACCGGCCTGCTCCATCGCGGCAGCTTCGACGCCGACGGCGAGTCCGCCGTCGCCGGCGCCATCAGGACCGGCAGGCCGCTCAGCTTGCTCATCGTCGATGTCGACCATTTCAAGTCGATCAATGACCGCTTCGGCCATGCCGAGGGCGACAAGGTGTTGAAATCGATGGCCGCTATGCTCGCCGAGACGGTCGGCGGCAACGACCAGGTCTTCCGCATCGGCGGCGAGGAATTCGCCATCCTTTGCCAACAGCCGCATGCAGGCGGCAGATTGCTCGGCGAAAGCATCAGAAATGCCGTCAAGGCCTCGGTACACACCAACCGCTTCAAGATAACGGTGAGTGCCGGCGTCTCAACCGTCAGCGAGACGACCCGCTGCCTGGCCGATATTTTCGCGCTAGCCGACCAGCGTCTCTACAAGGCCAAGCTGAGCGGCCGCGATCGCGTCGTCGGCGAGCCGGGCAGCGAAGCGATCATCCTGAAGGCGGCTCCGAAAACGGCTTAGAGCCGTTAAAAGCTCGCAGACGCGATCAGCTCCGCTTGCGCCGCAGGGCGCCGACCGTAGTCGAAATACCCATCAGGACGATCGCCACCCACTTCAGCGTGGCGATGATCGGACCGGCATCGATGTTGTAGGTGATGAACAGCAGGATGCCAGGGACGAGCAGCCCGCACATGACCAGCATGATGCGGTTGATCTGCCACGAGACTTTTGCCGCCAACGCTTCGTCGCCCGCTTCGGCAACCAGGCCGGCGCGTATCTCCTTGGAGGCCACAAGCATGCTCGACAGCCGAAGCGAGACCGGCAGGCCGAGGCCGATGATCAGGAAAGCGCAAGCCGCCAGCAGCAGCGAGAATTTGAGCGCGCTGGTCTCGGCCGGCACCGGGAACAACAAGGTCGCCATCGGCAGGAAGACGCAAAAGATGCCGAGCGCCGCGATTGCGATAAAGATCGCGGCATTGACCATCGTGAAGAGCTGGTACCTGGCGGCTCCGATCGGCGCGGCAAGCACGCGCATGCGCGCCCACTCCGGCTCGGTGTAGGAAAAACCGGGCCATTCCATGCGGGCGTCCTGGATCGCCGTCATGCCCCTGGCCCAGAACGCCAGCCGCGCCAGGGCACCGCTCGTCATTCCGCTCATCGCCACCCCTGCCGAATGAAATGCCCGGGCAGCATACCACCGCATCGGCAAAGCGACAGGGGTACGACTTATTGGAAGCCGATCGCGTCGACCGTGCCTTTCGGGCAGCCGGCCTTGCCGGTCGGCGCGGCGGCCATCATCAGGTCGCCGAGCTTGCTGTCCGGACCGATCGGGCCGGAAATACCGAGCGTCAGTTCGCCGACCAACCTGCGGCCGCTCGACGGATCGACCAGACAGGAGACGCGCACACGGTCGCCGGCGCCGGCGCCGAAGGCTTCATTGAAGGCGCGGCGGATCTGGTCCGAGGTCAACTGCTTGCCGATATTCTGGTTGAACAGGTCGCGCACCGGTGAGGCGTTCACCGCGCGCATCAGATTGAGCGCATCGGAGAAATACTCCTGCTGGCTTTTGCCGTAGCAGGTGCCGTGCTTGATCCATTCATGGCGCTCGAGCTTCGATGCGGTGCCGGGCATCACCTGGTCGAGTTCGGCGCGGGTGTTGGCGTCGAGATTGACGGCCGGCAGGTCGCCCCAATGCGCCGGATTGTCGTTGGCTTTGTCGCTTGCCGGGACCTGGCAATAGAAATTGCCGTTGGGCTGCGGCCAAAGGCCGTGCAAGGTGAAATGCGAAGCATCGAACTCGCCTGGGCTCTGCGCCTTGCATTCGGGCTTGCTGGCCTTGGTTTCGCAGAAAGCCGGCTGCCAGCTCAGCGCGAAGATATATTCCGGTTTGCCGGAAGCCGACTTCGACGGCTTGCCCTGGTCAGCCGGCGCCGGCGCCGTCGTGGTCGCGGCACTACCGCCGGTGACATGGCCGCAGCCGATCGCCACCCAGCGCCGATCCGGATCGGCGCCCGGCACCTGGATGAGATAGTGGGTCGGCTGGTCCTTGTTGCCGGAGAGCAGCTGGTAGCTCTTGCCCGCCTCGGTCGAGATATTGCCCGGGTTTTTCCCGCTTTTGATGGCCTGCGTCGCCGGACAGGCGCTGTCGGATACGAATGTCCCGCTCAGCTTCACGTCCGCATGCGCCGCGCTCGCGCCAGCCAAAGCCAGAACAATTGCACCCCACAGTCCCGAAACCCGCATTCCACGTCTCCCAGCAATCATTCATCCGAACCGGACTCATCACACTAGAACAGCCGTCGTGTCAGAATTGCGATCTTTTTCATGTCACGAAGAAACAATCCCCAGGCGATCCACTGCCGGTTCAATGCCTTTGCCGGATTTGAGCCCGAACCGGGCGCTACGCGTTGCTCTCTTGACGCCGGCCAAACCCTCGCCCAACAGTCGCCCAGAGCATGATGCCGAAAAGTGTGACGCGGTTTTCGGGCGTCATCATGCTCTATCTCTGGGATTTAGAGCGCCATGATTTCAGGTCGAATCGACTTGAAATCATGTCGCTCTAGGGAGCGACACATGCCATTCGACAAGCAGACCAGGCTGGCCTCACCGACCGGGGCCGACCTCAATCTCTATGTGAAACAGGCGGCGGGAAATCCGCGCGCGGTTGTCCAGATCAATCATGGACTGGCCGAGCATGCGGCGCGCTACGCCCGCTTCGCCGATTTCCTCAGTACGCGCGGCTTTCACGTCTACGCCCATGACCATCGCGGCCACGGCACGACAAAGGCGCCCGACG
The DNA here is from genome assembly GCA_019509685.1 of Mesorhizobium sp. The sequence continues at coordinate 11,825 of JAEKLU010000246.1, forward strand.
CGCCGCTCGGCAAATTCGCCGGCAACGATGGCCCGTCCAAGGTCATTGCCGATGTCGCCTCCGTCCACGATCTGGTCGCCAAGGACCACCCTGGCCTGCCGGTCATTCTGTTTGGCCATTCCTTTGGCGCATCGGTTGCGCTGAACTTCCTGCTGGCGCACTCGCCGCGCGTCCACGCCGCCGCAATCTGGAACGGCAATTTCTCGCAAGGCCTGCTTGGTCAGCTTGCGCTCGCGATCCTCGCTTATGAGCGGTTCAGGCTCGGCTCCGATGTCCCTTCGCGTATCTTGCCCAGGCTGACCTTCCAGGCCTGGGGCAAGGCCGTGCCCAACCACAAGACATTATTCGACTGGCTGTCGCGCGACGAGGCCGAAGTGGCGAAATACATCGCCGATCCGCTGTGCGGCTGGGACGCCTCTATCTCGATGTGGCGCGATGTGGTCTCGATGGCGTTGAATGGCGGCAAGGATTCCGGCTTTACCGGCATCAGGCGTGATCTCCCCGTCAGCATCGTCGGCGGCGAGAAGGATCCTGCTTCGGACTACGGCAAGGCGGTCGATCACCTTGCCAGGCGCATGCAGGTAATGGGCTTTTCGAATCTGGTTTCAAAGGTTTGCGCCGAGACCCGCCACGAAAGCCTGAACGACATCAACCGCGACGCCGTCATGAACGATTTCGCCGCCTGGGCGGACAGCGTGCTGAAACCCTGATCGGCGTGGCCTATCGCATGAATCGTGACATAGCCGGCCGCTGTTGCTAGAGGCTGCCCTTCATCCAACCACGGTGATCCATGGCCGAACCCCCGCTGAAAGGCATCCGCGTTATCGAACTCGCCCGCATCCTGGCCGGCCCCTGGGCCGGGCAGCTGCTTGCCGATCTCGGCGCCGATGTCATCAAGGTCGAGAGCCCGGATGGCGGCGACGATACACGCAAATGGGGTCCGCCCTTCGTCATGAGCCATGACGGCGAGAACCTGTCGGCCGCCTATTACCATTCCTGCAATCGCGGCAAGCGCTCGATCGCCGTCGATTTCTCCAAGCCGGAAGGCGCCGCGACACTTCGCCAGCTCCGCGCCTCGTCTATTGCTCGATCACCGGCTTCGGCCAGGACGGGCCGTATGCGCCACGCGCCGGCTACGATTTCATCATCCAGGCGATGGCCGGCATGATGTCGATCACCGGCGAGCCCGGTGGCGAGCCGCAGAAGGCCGGCGTCGCCATCTCCGACCTGTTCACCGGCCTCTATTCGGTGATCGCCATCCAGGCAGCGCTGCGCCACGCTGAAAAGACCGGCGAAGGCCAGCATATCGACATGGCGCTGTTCGACAGCCAGATCTCGGCGCTCGGCAACCAGAACCTCAATTATCTGGTCTCCGGCAAGTCGCCGGTGCAGATGGGCAATGCGCATATGAACATCGCGCCTTACGAGGTGCTGCCGGTCAAGGACGGCCACATCATCCTGGCGGTCGGTAATGACGGCCAGTTCGGCAAATTCTGCGCCGCGGTCGGCCTGACGGATTTGCCTGCCAACCCCGATTTCGCCACCAATCCGGCTCGCGTTGCCAATCGCGTGAAACTGCGCGAGACGATCGTCGATAGGCTGGCAAC
>JAEKLU010000027.1 GCA_019509685.1 Mesorhizobium sp.
CTCGCAGCTTCTGACCGACCCCAAGGTCAAGGTGATGGTGATGGGCAATCACGGCGTGCTGGTCATCGGCGACACGGTCGCCGACGCCTTCAACCGCATGTTCTATTTCGAACGCGCCGCCGAGACCTACATCAAGGCGCTGTGGACCGGCCGCCCGCTGCGCACGCTGTCCGACGCGATCGCCGAGAAGGCTGCGAGCGAGATGGATGATTATCCCGGCCAGGCCGAGCGTCATCTCGCCGAGTTGAAGGCGATCCTCGACGAGCAGGAACCGGTCTACCGGAACTGAGCTTCCGGGAAATCAGAGCCCAAGCTCTCTGCGCAACTCCTCGGCGCTGTTGATGACCGTGGCGCCGGGCGGTCCTTCCATCGGCTTCTCCGGCCAGAAGATCGTCTTCATGCCCGCCGCCAGTCCCGCCAGGGCGCCCGGCCAGCTGTCGTCGATCGCCACGGCGTGCGCGGGATCGACATCGGCGAGATAGGCGGCGCGCAGGAAGGGTTCGGCGTGCGGCTTGCCTTCGCGCACGTCGTTGCGGCTGATCGTCTTCATGCCCGGATAGGTCAGCCCGACCATGCGCAGATTGGCATCGACGATCATCCGGTCCGAATTGGACACCACGGCCTGCGCCACGCCCTTTGCCCGCAACTCGTTGAAAACCTCGATCGCGCCGGGGCGCGGCTGCAAGCTTTCGACAAGCGGCAGATAGTGCTCGTATTTGTGGACGATCCATTCGTCGAAGGGCAGGTCCAGGCCGAACTCGTCGCGCATCATCTCGTAGACCGGCCAGGCGGCAACGCCGAGCACCCGCTCATGCAAATCATCAGGCGGTACGAGACCGGCATTGCGCATCGCCGCCACGAGGGCTGCTTCATGCAGCGGTTCGCTGTCGACCAGCGTGCCGTCCATGTCCCAGAAAACCGCTTTCGGTGTCATGCAGCGCTCCTTTTTTCGATCCCTTAAAGGGTTTGCGCCGGGAGATAAACCTTCGCGACCGCAGAACGCGGCTCCGGCCGGCAACCGACGCCGCATTGCTTCTCCGACCAGACATTGGTGGATGCAAAATCCGGGTTGGACAGACGCAGGCATTTGCCCTTTCGATTGACAATTGCACAGCAGGCAGTTCCCTGCGAAACTAGGCATGGACCGCCTCGATGACCGGCGGCCTCGGGGAGGCAGGACGTGAATACGCGGCAGGATGGCGGCAACAACAGGCTGGACGACGCGGCGCGCGCCGGGTGGCTTTACTATGTTGCCGGCAACACACAGGACCAGATCGCCGCGACGCTCGGCATATCGCGGCAGACCGCGCAGCGGCTGGTGTCGCTGGCGGTGTCGGAAGGGCTGATCAAGGTGCGCGTCGACCATCCGATCGCCAACTGCCTGGACCTCGCGGCCCGGCTCAAGTCGCGTTTCGCGCTCGACCTGGTCGAGGTGGTGCCGAGCGACCCGAATTCATCCTCCACCACCATCGGTATCGCCGAGGCGGCCGCCGCCGAGATCGAGCGCCGGCTGCGGTCACCGACGCCGATCGTCATGGGCATCGGCACCGGGCGCACGCTGAAGGCGGCGATCGAACAGCTGCCGCCGATGGAATGCCCGCAGCACAAGGTGGTGTCGTTGACCGGCAACATCTCGCCGGACGGCTCGGCCGCCTTCTACAACGTCATCTTCACCATGGCCGACAGGGTCAAGGCGCGCTCCTTTCCGATGCCGCTGCCGGTCATCGCCTCCTCGCCGCAGGAGCGCGAGATGCTGCTCAACCAGCCGATGATCCAGCCGACGCTGGCGCTGGCAGCCGAGGCCGACGTCACCTTCATCGGCATCGGCGACCTCGGCCCGAAGGCGCCGCTCTACGAGGACGGCTTCATTTCAGAAAGCGAGCTGAAAGCCCTGCAGAAGGCGGGAGGCATCGCCGAGATCGTCGGCTGGGTGTTCGATCGCGAAGGCCGCATGATCGAGGGCATCACCAATGACCGGGTGTCGTCGGCATCGCTGCCGTCGCGCGAGAAATCGCTGGTCATTGCGCTGGCCATGGGCGAGCGCAAGCTGCCGGGTATCCTGGCGGCCGTGAACCGCCGGCTGGTCAACGGGCTCATCACCGACGAGCGGACGGCAGCCGCGCTCTTGGCCAGCATCTGACTGGAACCCGCTGCGAGCGATTTGCGATAAAGAGAGCAATGCTATCCGTGCCGTCCGAAAGGGTCGTTGCCGTCGAGGAACCCGAGGTCGCGCTGCAGATGCGGCGACAGGTCCCTGATGTCGAGATGTGCCTTTTTTCTCACTGAAAACCAGCCGAATCCGTCCGCGAGCCACGAAATCCAGCGATGATCGGGTGCGGGAGTGCATTTTTGCTGTGCCATGGTCATGATCGTCAACCTTCGCTATCCTGGACCCGCATGACGGGTTGACGCTGAATGTCGGTCTTGCCGGCCGCCTTGGCCAATCGAACGTCGATAAGGACCCATAAGGAGGCTTTATGCCGGACCTCAGCTCGCGGCAGGTTTCGCAGCTTCCGCCGTTGCAGGCGATCCGGGTGTTCGAAGCGGTGGCGCGGCACCTTTCCTTCACCAGGGCGGCCGAGGAGCTCGCCATGACGCAAGCGGCGGTCAGCTATCAGATCAAGGTGCTGGAGGAACGGGTCGGCGCGCCGCTGTTTCTGCGGCGGCCGCGCCAGATCGCACTCACCGAGGCCGGACAGCGCCTCGCGCCGGCGGTCAGCGAGGCCTTCGCCATTCTTGGCCAGGCCTATGCCGCGGCGCGCGGCGGCGCGGATGGCGTGCTGTGCGTCACCACCGTGCTGACCTTCGCCTCGAACTGGCTGGCGCACCATCTGGGCTCGTTCCAGATCGCTCATCCTTCGCTCGCCGTGCGGCTCGAAACGTCGAGCCGGCTGACGGATTTCGCCCGCGAGGATGTCGACCTCGCCATCCGGTCGGGCGGTGGCAAATGGCCGGGGTTGGAAGCCTACAAGCTGCTCGATGCCGATTTCACACCGATGCTGAGCC
>JAEKLU010000028.1 GCA_019509685.1 Mesorhizobium sp.
ATCGCATGGGACGACCACGGCGGATCTTCAGGTCCGCCGTTCGCGTTTGAGGTCACGGGAGCTTGATCGGGTATCGCCAGTATCCCGGCAGCGACAAAAACTTTGCTCTTGACGCCGAAAGCCTGAACGCATATCGCCGTCCGTGGGCCACCCCTCCCCAACGAGGGGCCACTATCTGGAAGGATAGACCACGATGACGACACCTACCAAGCCCGGACTCCGTCCGGCAAATCCCAATTTCTCCTCAGGTCCCTGCGCAAAACGTCCCGGCTGGTCGGTCGAGGCGCTGAGGAATGCCGCGCTCGGCCGATCCCATCGCGCCAAGATCGGCAAGACCAAGCTCGAACAGGCGATCGGGCTGACGCGCGAAATCCTGCAAGTCCCGGCAGATTACCGCATCGGCATCGTGCCGGCGTCGGACACCGGTGCGGTCGAGATGGCGCTGTGGTCGCTGCTCGGCGAGCGCGGCGTCGACATGGTCGCCTGGGAAAGTTTCGGCTCCGGCTGGGTCACCGACGTGGTCAAGCAGCTGAAGCTCGCCGATGTGCGCAAGATCGAGGCCGGCTACGGCGAATTGCCGGATCTAGCCAAGATCGATTTCGACCGCGACGTGGTCTTCACCTGGAACGGCACCACGTCGGGCGTGCGCGTGCCGAACGGTGACTTCATCCCCGCGGGTCGCAAGGGCCTGACCATTTGCGACGCGACATCTGCCGCCTTCGCGCAAAGGCTCGATTTCGAAAAACTCGATGTCGTCACCTTCTCCTGGCAGAAGGTGCTGGGCGGCGAGGGCGCGCATGGCATGCTGATCCTGTCGCCCCGCGCCGTCGCGCGGCTGGAGAGCTACAAGCCGTCATGGCCGCTGCCGAAAATCTTCCGGCTCACGTCGGGTGGCAAGCTGATCGAAGGCATCTTCAAGGGCGAGACCATCAACACGCCGTCGATGCTGTGCGTCGAGGATTATCTCGATGCGCTGCAATGGGCGAAGTCGATCGGCGGCCTCGAGGCTCTCATAGCCCGTGCGGACGCCAATGCCGCCGTGCTCGACCGCTTTGCCGGCAAGTCGTCCTGGCTCGGCCATCTCGCGGTCGATCCGGCAACGCGGTCGAACACCTCGGTTTGCCTGGCCTTCACTGACTCGGCTGTCGCGGCGCTCGACGCCGACGGCCAGGCGGCTTTCGCGAAGGGCATCGTCTCGGCGCTCGACAAGGAAGGCGTCGCCTATGACATCGGCTCCTATCGCGACGCGCCGCCCGGCCTGCGCATCTGGTGTGGCGCGACGGTCGAGACTTCCGATCTCGAAGCGCTGCTGCCTTGGCTCGATTGGGCCTTCGCCGCACAGAAGGCGTCGCTCAAGGCAGCCGCCTGAGATTTTTGGTGGCGGCCCGCGGGCCGCCCTTTCCCGGATCAATCCTATTTTTCAAGGAGGCCGCCATGGCGCCCCGCGTTCTCGTTTCGGATAAACTCTCCACCACCGCCGTGCAGATCTTCAAGGATCGCGGCATCGAGGTCGACTACCTGCCCGATCTCGGCAAGGACAAGGACAAGCTGCTCGAGGTGATCGACCAGTATGACGGGCTGGCCATCCGCTCGGCGACCAAGGTCACCGAAAAGCTGATCAACGCCGCCACAAAACTCAAGGTCGTCGGCCGCGCCGGCATCGGCGTCGACAATGTCGATATCCCGGCGGCCAGCCGCAAGGGCATCATCGTGATGAACACGCCCTTCGGCAATTCGATCACCACGGCCGAACATGCGGTCGCGATGATCTTCGCGCTCGCCCGTCAGATCCCGGAAGCCAATGCCTCGACCCATGCCGGCAAGTGGGAAAAGAACCGCTTCATGGGCGTCGAGATCACCGGCAAGACGCTGGGCGTCATCGGCTGCGGCAACATCGGCTCGATCGTCGCCACGCGCGGCGTCGGCTTGAAGATGCATGTCATCGCGTTCGATCCGTTCCTGTCCGACAAGCGCGCCGAGGAGCTCGGCGTCGACAAAGTCGAGCTGGACGAGCTCTTCGCCCGCGCCGACTTCATCACGCTGCACACGCCGCTGACCGACAAGACGCGCAACATCATCGACCAGGCGGCGATCGCCAAGATGAAGAACGGCGTGCGCATCATCAATTGCGCGCGCGGCGGGCTGGTCGTCGAGGCCGACCTGGTCGCGGCGCTGAAGAGCGGCAAGGTGGCGGGCGCCGGCGTCGACGTGTTCGAGGTCGAGCCTGCCGAGCAGAACGAGCTGTTCGGCATGGAGAATGTGGTGGCGACACCGCATCTCGGCGCCTCGACGGCGGAAGCGCAGGAAAATGTGGCGCTGCAGGTCGCCGAGCAGATGGCCGACTATCTGATCAAGGGCGCGGTCTCCAACGCCATCAACATGCCGTCGATCACGGCGGAAGAGGCGCCGCGGTTAAAGCCGTTCGTCAAGCTCGCCGAAGTGCTCGGGGCTTTTGTCGGCCAGGTCACCGAAGACCCGATCAAGGAGGTCGAGATCCTGTTCGACGGCTCGACAGCGACGATGAACACGCGCGCGTTGATCAGCGCCGCCCTTGCCGGCCTGATCCGGCCGCAGGTCGCCGACGTCAACATGGTTTCGGCGCCGATCATGGTGAAGGAACGCGGCATCATCGTAGCCGAGGTCAAGCGCGACAAGTCGGGCGTGTTCGATGGCTACATCAAGCTGACCGTCAAGACCGAGCACATGACGCGCTCGATCGCCGGCACCTGCTTCTCGGACGGCAAGCCGCGCTTCATCCAGATCAAGGGCATCAACCTCGACGCCGAAGTCGGCCAGCACATGCTCTACACCACCAACGCCGATGCGCCCGGCATCATCGGCCTGCTCGGCACGGTCTGCGGCGAGAACGGCGTCAACATCGCCAACTTCCAGCTCGGCCGCAATCGTCCTGGCGGCGACGCCATCGCGCTGCTCTATCTCGACGCGCCGTTCCCGGAGCCGGTGCTGGAAAAGGTGCGGGCGCACAAGTCGATGAAGCAACGGGCGGCTACAACGCCGCCCGGCTGCCGCTGTATTCGGCAAGCCCGATGCCGCCCAACACAAGGGCCAGCGCAAGCGCCTGATAGAGATGGAATTGCTCGCCAATGATGAGCACCGAAAGCAGTGTGCCGAAGATCGGCACCAGATTGATGAACAGACCGGCACGGTTGGCGCCGATCAGCTCGTTGCCCTTGATGTAGAGGATCTGCGAGATTACCGAAGCGCCAAGGGCGGTATAGAGCGTGAGCGCCCATGCAGGCGCGTCCGGTACGACGACGCGGCCGGCGACAATCTCCCAAACGAAGAAGGGCACTGAGATCAGAAGTGCCGCGATCGACAAGGCCAGCATGAGGCTTTGCCAGCGGATCGCCGGCTTGAGGCGCAAGCCGACCGAGTAGAGGCTGTAGCAGAGAACCGCGACCAGCATGATGGCGTCGCCGAAATTGAGCTGGAGCTTCAGCAGTTGGCCGAGATCGCCATCGCTCGCGGTCAGCGCGACGCCGATGACGGTTAGCGCGACGCCAACGATCTGCAGCGGCCGGACACGGAGCCGAAACAGGACGAAATTGGCGAGTATGATGACGATCGGTATGGCCGCCTGCTCGATCGAGACGTTGATTGCGGTCGTGTAGTTGAGCGCCGTGTAGAAGATGACATTGAAGAATGTGAAGCCGCAGGCGCCGAGGGCGGCGACCAGCCGCCAATGCTTGCGCAGCTGAGGCCAGTCCTCGCGCAGCGCCCGCCAACCGATGGGCAGCAGGATCAGCACCGCCATCACCCAGCGCAGGAACACCAGCGTCATCGGCGAGACATGGCCGACTGCAAGCTTGCCCGCCACCGAATTGCCGCCCCAAAGCAGCATGGTCGATAAAAGCATCAGGTAGGCGGCTCGGTGCATTGAAAGGTCCAGCGCTGCAAGGCGCGTTCAAGGGTCGAGGCCGGCGTAGGGTGGCGGCGATGGCAAGTAAATGATGCGAAGGCCGGAATTTGTTGTGCCTGGAGCAAGATGGCGTTTGGATCGTCATCCTGACGCCTGGTCGGAGCATGGACCATTTTGGAAAACCGGTTCCTATTTTTCGGGATCGTGCTTTAGGGAGCGATTTGGCGGCAAAGAAAGGGTCGCGCGGCTCGATTCTTGACGCTATAGAGGCCTGTCGTTCAGGCCGCCCACGCGGCATTTCAAGGG
>JAEKLU010000029.1 GCA_019509685.1 Mesorhizobium sp.
AGGTGAGGCGCCGTAAAAGTGAGGAGAGACGGATGCTGGATCTCAGGCCCAACTGCGAATGCTGCGACAAGGACCTGCCGCCGGAAGCGACCGATGCGCTGATCTGCACCTTCGAATGCACGTTTTGCGCAGCCTGCGCCGAGCATGTGCTTGGCGGCGTCTGTCCGAACTGCGGCGGCAATTTCACGCCGCGCCCGATCCGGCCGGCGTCCAAGCTGGCGAAGTATCCGCCATCGACCAAACGCGTGCTCAAGGCCGAAGGCTGCGGCCCACGCAAGGCCGCTTGAACAACAATCAGAGGTAGCCAGACATGATCTCAGCTTCGACGAAACGCACCACGCTCGCCGCCATCTTGCTGTTGGCCGCGGCGATGCCCGCTTATGCCCATGTCGGCGTCGGCACGACTTCGTCCTTCGCCGCCGGCTTTGCGCATCCGCTGTCCGGCCTCGACCATATGACGGTGATGATTGCCGTCGGCTTGTGGGCGGCGCTGAAGGGCGGCAAGGCGATCTGGGCGTGGCCGCTGGCCTTCGTCGGCGTCATGCTGGTCGGCGGCGCGCTCGGGATGCTGCATGTGCCGGTGCCTTTCGTCGAGCCGGGCATCCTTGCCTCGGTCGTCGCGCTTGGCCTGCTGGTGGCGTTGGCGATCGACCTGCCGGTCTCAGTGGGTGTGGCGATCATCGGCCTGTTCGCGCTGCTCCACGGCCACGCGCATGGCACGGAAGTGCCTGAGAATGCCGGTGGCCTGGATTATATGGCGGGTTTTGCCGTCGCCACGGCTCTGCTTCACGGCATCGGCATCGCCGCCGCCCTCGGCCTGGGCCTGCGCTTCCGTGGCCTGGTGCGCGCTGCCGGTGCCGCCTGTGCGGCGGTCGGTGTCGGCCTCGCCTTCGGCGTTTTGTGAGGGTTGCGATGATTCCGGGCGAAATCATTCCCGCAAAGGGCGATATCGAGCTCAACGAGGGCCTGCCGACGGTGACGCTCAAGGTCGCCAACAGCGGCGACCGGCCGGTCCAGGTTGGCAGCCACTATCATTTCTTCGAGACCAATGAGGGCTTGAGATTCGACCGCGAGCGCGCCCGCGGCATGCGGCTCGACATCGCCGCCGGCACCGCCATGCGCTTCGAGCCCGGGCAGGAGCGCGATGTCACGCTGGTGCCGCTCGGGGGAAAACGCGAGGTCTACGGGTTCCAGCAAAAGGTGATGGGCAAGCTGTGAGGTCCGCCGCCGCGCTCAGATCACTTCGGCGGCCATCACTTCGGGGGCTTGGCGGCGGCGTAGATGACGATCTTGCCGGGATTGGCGAAGTCGACGGCAAGCACATCCTCGGCCAGCACGCGCCGCGAATCGATCGCGTTGAACAGCAGTGCATTCGCCTCGATCTCCTGGCGCAGCTCGGCGACGTCATCCTTGTGCTGCTTCACCTTGTTTTCGATCGCCGGCGGCGGCCCGCCCTCGCTGCGCGCCGCATCGGTGAGAAAAATGATGTCGACCGTGTCGAGCTTGGTCGTCTTGCGAACCGCGCCGATGTTGTCGCGCGTGCTGTCGATGGCGCGGATGACTTTGCCGGCCTCCGCGCTGGAGAGGGCCTCTTCCTGACGGACATCGGAATCGACGATTGCGGCGGCAGGATTGCTGTCCAAGGGTTGCGCCGCGAACCCGGTGTCAGCAGCCGTGACGAACAGCGTGACCGCGGCCGCGATAGGCAACATTCTGGTCTGACGCGAAAATCCCATCGTCGCTCGCTCCTGATTGGGCTTCGGGCGGGGCGAAAAAGACCAAACGACTCGTCTCAGGCAGAAGTTCCCTTGCATATGGCGCCGGCGGACCCGCGTCGGGCCCGCCACCGCGCGAAATCAGCTCGCCTTCTTGGTGATCAGCGTCAGCGCCCCGCTGGGCTGCAGGCTGGCGGCGATGACCTGTGCCGAACTCATTCCCTTGGCCTGCAGCGCGGACTTCACCTTGGGCGTAGCCTCGATCGATTGACGCAGCGTCTGCAGGCCGGCGTCGCCGCGCTGCGCCACGATCTGGTTGACCTGTGTCTGCGTATCCTTGGGCAATTCGGTGATGTCGACAATGCTGACGCTCTGGATCGCCGGCACCGCCTGGGCCTTCGGAGCGGCGGGTGCGGCCGGAGACGGGCTCGGCGTCGGCGTGGATTGCTGGGCGTTGGCGGCCCCAGCCATGATCAGCGTGGCGGCCGCAGTGAAAATTATCGTTTTGCGCATGGATATTCCTTCCATCAGTTTGGCCATCAGTTTGGCAAATCGTCGTCCTGGAATGGCCCCGCCCGCGTGAACCGCCCGAGGGGAACGTCCAAATGGGAACGCAAGGTGTCGCTGGGCGGGTCATTGCGTGACCATTGGATGGCGACAATGTGCGCCCCCCGCTCAACCAATCTCACTTTCAGGAGCAGTCGCTGATGGCCAGAATAACCCGCGCCGCCTATGCGCAGATGTATGGCCCGACGGTCGGCGACAAGGTGCGCCTGGCCGACACCGAACTTTTCATCGAGGTCGAGAAGGATTTTACCGTTCACGGCGAGGAAGTGAAGTTCGGCGGCGGCAAGGTCATTCGCGACGGCATGGGTCAGAGCCAGGTGGCGCGGGCAGGCGGCGCGGTCGATACCGTCATCACCAACGCGCTGGTCGTCGATGCGCTGGCCGGCATCATCAAGGCCGATATCGGCCTCAAGGACGGCCGCATCGCCGCGATAGGCAAGGCCGGCAATCCGGACACGCAAAGCGGCGTCACCATCATCATCGGCCCGGGCACGGAAATCATTGCCGGTGAAGGCAAGATCCTGACGGCCGGCGGTTTTGACGCGCACATCCATTTCATCTGCCCGCAGCAGATCGAGGAAGCGCTGATGAGCGGCGTCACCACCATGCTTGGCGGCGGCACCGGTCCGGCGCACGGCACCTTGGCCACCACCTGCACGCCCGGCCCCTGGCACATCGCGCGCATGATCCAGTCCTTCGATGCTTTCC
>JAEKLU010000030.1 GCA_019509685.1 Mesorhizobium sp.
TTGGCGGCGACCCGATTGCCGTCAAATGACGCGGCGGCGTCAACCATACCTCAATCCTTAAGACGTATTGGTTCCGATCTGGGGGTTCGCATAGGCGCACTTCGTGCTTGGATAAGCCTAGGCGCAAAAGGTGAAGGAATGATCCACGGGGGCGAGGCAATCCGAAAGCTGGCATTGAACCTTGCCCGCTACACCGGCCTTGCCCCTTTGGCAAAGCCGTTTGTCGGCGGCATCGGCGCCATTCTGATGCTGCATCGTGTAACCGCGACGCCGGAGAAGCCGAACAGCGTCAATCGCCACTTGAACATCGCCCCGGCCTTCCTTGACGCGCTGATCGTCGACATGAAGGCGAGGGGCTACGTCTTTGTTTCCCTTGATGAAGCGATCGAACGCATCAAGCTCGGTGGCAAGGGCGACCAGTTCGCCACCATCACCGCCGACGACGCCTACCGCGACAACATGACGGAGGCGCTGCCGGTGCTGGAGAAACACGGCGCGCCGATCACCATCTATGTCGCGCCGGGCCTGATCGACGGCGCCGCCGACCTGTGGTGGGACGTGGTCGAGGATATCGTCGATACCAGCTCACGCCTGACGCTGAAGACGGCGCGCGGAGCCACGGTCGTTGATTGCTCAACCCCCGGCCGAAAGATCCAGGCCGTCGCGCGGCTCAACGCCTGGCTGACCCTCGAAGTGCCGGAGGCAGAGCAGGGCGCCGCGCTGCGCGAGCTGGCGCGAGCCAACGGCTACAATTTCGACTCTGGCCGTCCATGCACTTTGATGAACTGGGACGAGCTGCGCACGATGGCCGCCCATCCGCTGGTAACCATCGGCGCGCACACCGTCAATCATCGCAATTTGAAACGGCTGTCGGAAGCGGATGCGCGCCATGAGATCGGCGCCGTCCGCCGCATCCTCCACGAAAAGCTCGGCCAGGAGCCGCGCCATTTCGCCTACCCTTACGGCTACGCCAGCGCCGTCGGCTGCCGCGAGGTGGGCTTTGCCCGCGACGCCGGCTATGCCTCGGCGGTGACGACGCGACACGGCGTGCTCAGGGCAGAGCATGCCGGCTTCCTGCATGCGCTGCCGCGCATCTCCGTCAACGGCCGCTACCAGAGCGTGGCGCATCTCCGCACGATGCTGTCAGGCGTGACGACGCCGCTCGCCAATGCCGGCAAGATGGTCGTTACGATCTGATCGAAATCAACATTGGTGGAAATAGCGATAAGTGCCTGGGTCAGCCAAGGCGCTGCCATGTTCAGGTTTTGGGCCGCGGCTCCACCATCAGCCATTTGATGATCCCCATGGCGGGCAGCACCCAGAGCAGGCCGCTGAACAGGAAAAACAGGAAATGCACCATCGGGCCGTATTCGACAAGCCGGGTGACCGCGATGGCCGAGGCGATCAGCGCATAGATGATCACAAGCGCCACCAAGAGAATGGTTCCGATCAGCTTTTTCAGGCGAAGGGGCATGTCGCGGTTCCGTTGACGCGCATCGCTTAGGCCGAATGGGACACGCGCGCAACCGTCGCGGGCCGGCGCGACGGCGTGCCGCGCTGTCCGGCCTTGCCACGGCGCCAGCCTTGGTCCACCACTTCGGCGTTTCGAACCGCCGGAAAGCATATGGCTGCCATCACCGCCACGGCCCCTTACGCCGCTCGCGTTCGCGAGTTGCACAATCGCGCCCTGGTGCGCGGCTGGCTGTATTTCGTGCTGCTGTTGTTGTTCGCGCTGGTGCTGGTCGGGGGCTCCACCCGTCTGACCGGCTCGGGCCTGTCGATCACCGAGTGGCAGCCGATCCACGGCGTCATCCCGCCGCTCAACGACACCGAATGGCAGGAAGAATTCCAGCGCTACCAGCAGATCCCGCAATATACCGAGATCAACAAGGGCATGAGCCTGGAAGATTTCAAATCGATCTTCTGGTGGGAATGGGCGCACCGGATTATCGCGCGCCTGCTTGGCTTCGTTTTCGCCCTGCCGCTCGTCTTTTTCTGGGCGATGCGTCGCGTCGAACCCGGCCTTGGCCCGAAGCTCCTCGGCATTCTGGCGCTCGGCGGACTGCAAGGCGCCATCGGCTGGTGGATGGTGGCTTCGGGTCTGGTCGACCGAGTCTCGGTCAGCCAGTACCGGCTGGCGACGCACCTGACGCTGGCCTCGGTGATCTTCATCGCAACGATGGTGGTAGCGCGCGGGCTGGCGCCGCATTCCGAACCTGCCGCCGGCCGCTCGACGCAGCGGCTCGGCGGCTTCATCGTGCTTTTGGTGCTGATCCAGATCTATCTCGGCGGCCTGGTCGCCGGGCTGCATGCCGGCCTTTCCTACAACACATGGCCGCTGATGGACGGAAAAGTGATCCCGTCCGATCTGCTTCTCCTGAAACCCGCCTGGCTGAACTTCTTCGAAAACCCCAAAACTGTGCAGTTCGTGCATCGGATCGGCGCCTACACGATCTTTCTGGTGGTGCTCTGGCACATGATCGCCACCTGGCGGCGTCAGCCCGGCACCACGCATGCGCGCCGCGCCACGCTTCTGTTCCTGCTGGTGGTCGTCCAGGCTTCGATCGGCATCGGCACGCTCTTGATGCAGGTGCCGCTGCACATGGCGTTGACGCATCAGGCGATCGCGCTGGTGTTGCTCGGCTTCGCGGCCGCGCACTGGCGCGGCACCAAGGGGGCTTACCCGCTGCCGACCGAGATAAACGTCAGAAGCTGACAGCCGGCGATCAGAACTGCCCGCGCGACCTTCCAGATGCGGCTGGAGAAGGTTTCGGCGATGAGTTCGGGCGCGCTGACCTTCCAGCGCTCAGGAAAGGCCTGCATGAATACTCAGTGCTTGATGCCGAGCATCAGGTCGAGGTTCTGCACCGCGGCGCCCGACGCGCCCTTGCCGAGATTGTCGTAGACGGCAAGCAGCAGCGCCTGCGCCCGGTCGTCATTGGCAAACACATAGACCTTCATCCGGTTGGTGCCGTTGAACACCGTCGATCGCGGCGAAATGGTCGGCGATCGCCGCATGGAGTTCAGCGCCGGTCGGCACACGATCAAGCCCGCCGAGCTGCAGCGGCACCACCGTGATCATGCCTTGCGCGAAATTGCCGACCGCCGGCTGCATGATCGGGTCGTGCGAGAGCTTCGCATAGGTCCTGAGCTCCGGCACGTGCTTGTGCTGCAGCGTTAGCCCATAGGGCAGGAACTCGGGCGCATCCTCGCCCTTGCCGACATAGTCCTCGATCATCGGCCTGCCGCCGCCGGAATAGCCGGAGATGCCGTTGACGGTGACCGGGAAATCCGCCGGCAAAAGCCCGGCAGAGACCAGCGGCCTGAGCGTCGCGATCGGACCTTGCGGCCAGCAGCCCGGATTGGCGAGGCGCTTCGCGCCGGCGATCTTCTTCGCCTGGTCCTTGTCGAGCTCGGCAAAGCCGTATTCCCAGCCCTCGGCCACGCGATGCGCAGTCGAGGCGTCGATCACCTTGGTCGTGTCGTTCTCGATCAGCGAGACGCTTTCCTTGGCCGCGGCATCCGGCAGGCACAGGATCGCGACATCGGCGGCATTGAGGAATTCGGCGCGCGCGGCGGCTTCCTTGCGGCGCTCCGTCGGGATCGAGATGATTTCCAGGTCGCCGCGATCGGCCAGCAGCGCCCTGATCTGCAATCCAGTCGTGCCGTGCTCGCCGTCAATGAAGATCTTCGGTTTCATCTCTTGCCAAATTCCCTGCGATTCCAAGCCTATATGCCGTGCGCGTGATTTATCACGGCATGATTTCCGTTGTTCAAGTCCTCGGCCCGCGCTTTTCGCTCTGCCAGCAAGCCGAGATAGTGCATGGCGATGATCGATCCGGCGATCGCCGTTATATCGGCATGATCGTAGGCCGGCGCAACCTCGACGATGTCGGCGCCGACTATGTCGACCTGGCCGAGCTGACGCAGCGTCGACAGCATCCTTGCCGAGGACGGGCCGCCGGCGACCGGCGTGCCTGTGCCGGGCGCGAAGGCCGGGTCAAGGCAGTCGATGTCGAAGGTGAGATAGGTCTTCTTGCCGCCGGTGCGGTCGACGATCGCATAGGCGATGTCGGAGGCGCGCATCTCCTCGACCTCATGGCCGTAGAGGATCTTGATGCCGAAACTGTCGGGCGCATGCGTGCGGATGCCGATCTGGATCGAGCGGTCCGGGTCGATGATGCCCTCGTTGAACGTCCGCGCGACGAAGGAGCCGTGGTCGATGCGCTTGCCGTCATCGGGCCAGGTGTCCTGATGCGCGTCGAACTGCACCAGCGCCAGCGGGCCGTGGATGGCCGCATGGGCCTTCAGGATCGGCCAGGTGACGAAATGGTCGCCGCCGAGCGTCAAAAGGAAAGCGCCTGATTTCAGGATCTTGGCCGCCTCGCGTTCGATCGTGCCGGGCGTCTTCTGGTGGTTGCCGCTGTCGAGCAGGCAATCGCCATAATCGACCACCGAGAGGTGTTCGAACAGGTCGCGCGAGAACGGGTACTGCGGATCGTTGTCGAGGATCGCCGAGGCGCGGCGGATCGCCTGCGGCCCGAAGCGCGCACCAGGGCGGTTGGTGACGGCGGCATCGAAAGGAACGCCCCATACCACCGCGTCCGCGCCCTTCACGTCCTTGGAATATTTGCGCCGCATGAACGACAGCGCGCCGGCATAGGTCGGCTCGAACGACGCGCCTGTTTTGGAGCGGGCTGTGAAGGCGTGGTCGATCTCTTGGTTCGCCATTATTTGTCCTCGGTTTTCGTCGGGCAGCCACAACTACAGAACCGGCACGCAACATGCCAGTCACAGCTTGCGGAGAGCAAATGGCGCGCGGTCAGTGCCATGGCAACACAGGATTTGTATCATCATGACGCAGGCTGCCTTGCTGAACCTTGCACCCGCTCCGGCGGCGACCCGTGCCGGCACGCGGGCGGGCGAGCGCTTCCTGGTGCTCGATTCCTGGCGCGGCATTTGCGCGTTGCTGGTGGCGCTGTATCATTTCCCGACCAGCTCGATGATTTCGCAAAGCGCCTTTGTCGGCGGCTCCTATTTGTTCGTCGATTTCTTCTTCGTCCTGTCCGGTTTCGTCATCGCCAGCTCTTATGGCGGTCGGCTCGGCGAGCCGGATGAACTCGGCCGCTTCGCGCTGGTGCGTTTTGGCCGTATCTATCCGCTGCATGTGCTGATGCTGGTCGCATTCGCCGGCTTCGAGGCGCTGCGGCTGGTGCTGCCGGCGGTGCACGGGACAGGCCCGGCGCCCTTCACCGGCGGCTTCGACTTGAAAGGCCTGGTCGCCAACCTGCTGCTGCTGCAGGGCATGGGCGTTCAGGACCATCTGAGCTGGAATGCGCCGAGTTGGAGCATTTCGGCCGAGTTCTTTGCTTATCTTCTGTTTGCCGGCGTCGTTTTTGCGACCGGCCGGCGCGCCTGGATCTGGTTCCTCGCCGCGGCGGTCACGGCGCCCTTGTTCCTGCTTGCTGTCTCGACCCACCATATGGACGTGTCTTTCGATTTCGGCTTCATCCGCTGCCTGTACGGCTTTTCGCTTGGCGCGCTTCTGGCCTGGTTTCAGCACGATTCCATTGCAGCGGCGCGACAGTCGCTGGCCGGCGGGGCAGGGCGTATCGCCTGGACGCTGGCCGAGTTCGCGATGATCGCTACATGGTCCACCTCTTCATCCAGGCCCGCATGATCAATGTCGGCGGCATCCTCGAGCGCAAGCTCGGCCACGCCATCGTTGGCGACCTTATGCTGCGCGGCGATCCGGCCACCGGCTTCGGCGCCGGATCGCCAGGGCTCGGCTTCATCGCCCTCGTGACCATGCTGGTCGCCGTCGTCTTTGCGTCCTGGTTCACCTGGCGCTTCGTTGAAATGCCGGCGCTGGCCTGGTTCCGCCGCCTCGCTAAGAGAATCTAGGGCAGCTTCCGGCCAAACAGCTAGCCGGCTTCGTTCACCGGCCTGTCATGGGCATCGCCTAACCGGGTTGCGACCCGGAACGGAGCGATTCCCGATGCGAGCACTCTGGCTGAGCCTGCTGTTCTCCGCTGCCCTTGCCTCGATGTCGGGGCAAAGCTTAGCCGGCGGGACGCGGGCCAGTCAGATCCTCTAGCGCTTCGAGCACGCCAACCAGTGGCGCGACCATGTGATGATCGCCGCCCATCGCGCCGGCAGCATGCAGGCCGGCAAGACGCTTTATGCCGAGAATTCGCTGGCCGCGGTCGAAGGTTCGATCGCCATCGGCGCCGAGATCGTCGAGGTCGACATCCG
>JAEKLU010000031.1 GCA_019509685.1 Mesorhizobium sp.
AGGTCGACGCCGGTGACCATCTCGGTGACGGGATGCTCGACCTGCAGCCGCGTGTTCATTTCCATGAACCAGAAGCGGTCGGGTTTGAGTCCTTGCGAGGCGTCGACGATGAATTCGATGGTGCCGGCGCCCGAATAGCCGATCGCCTGGGCGGCCTTCACGGCGGCGTCGGTCATTGCTTCGCGCAGCTCAGGCGTCATGCCGGGGGCAGGCGCTTCCTCGATGACCTTCTGGTGGCGGCGCTGCGCCGAGCAGTCGCGTTCGAAAAGATGCACGGCATTGCCGAAATTGTCGCCGAAAACCTGCACTTCGATATGGCGCGGCTTGTCGACATATTTTTCGACCAGCACGCGGTCGTCGCCGAAAGCGGCCTTGGCCTCGCGCCGGGCGCTGGAAAGCGCTTCGGAAAAATCGTCGGGATGGTCGACGCGGCGCATGCCCTTGCCGCCGCCGCCGGCGCGCGCCTTGATCAGCACCGGGTAGCCGATCTCGCGCGCCTTGGACGCCAGCAGCACGATCTCCTGCGCCTCGCCGTGATAGCCCGGAACCACCGGCACGCCGGCCTTTTCCATCAGCCGCTTGGCGGCGTCTTTCAATCCCATGGCGCGGATCGAGGCGGCCGACGGGCCGATGAAGACCAGTCCCGCCGCCGTCACCTGGTCGACGAAATCGGGGTTCTCCGACAGGAAGCCGTATCCGGGATGAATGGCCTCGGCGCCGGTGGCAAGTGCTGCCGCGATGATCTTGTCGCCGCGCAGGTAGCTTTCGCCGACCGGCGAGGCGCCGATATGCACCGCTTCGTCCGCCATCTCGACATGCAGCGCGCGCGCATCCGCGTCCGAATAAACGGCGACGGTGCGCACGCCGAGCTTGCGGGCGGTGCGCATGACGCGACAGGCAATCTCGCCGCGATTGGCGATCAGGATCTTGCCGAACATGGGACCTCCGCGGTGGGTGTGTGCCTTGCAGGAGACCGGCGTTCCTTCGCGCCCCCCTCTGTCCCGCCAGCCTATCCAGGCAAGCATTTGTGTGGTGTCGACCTCTTCCTTACCAAGGGAGTGCTCTACCCGAGGTGAGGAGCGATTTACTTCGAAACCGCGATCGCGCAGCCGCCGCTTGCGGTCTTGACCTTCCAGCGGCTGAAGCCGCTCTGACAAGCCCGCAAGGCGATATCTTCCGCCGCCTTCTGCGAAGGCGCGTTCAGCTTGACGCTGCAGAAAATGTGAAGATCGACGACACGCGAATAAAATGTCGTGGCGTAGGCAGAGTGGCCGCTCGCGGCGATATAGGCGAGATAGGATTTGTAGCAGGCTTCCTTGGGATCGAGTGACAAGGTCGGAGCAAACCGCTTGTCGCCCATCTTGCCTGCAAGAGATTCCGCTGTCGCCGCGCCTACGGTTGCCACGACGAGTGCTCCGGCAAGCAGGGATGCGGCCACCAATTTCAGATTCGCGTTGCCCCACATGGAAAAATTCCGATCCGCCATCTATTTCGACGCCGCGAGGTAGCAGCCGCCGCTCGCCGTATTGAGCCGCCACTTCTTCAGGCCGCCCTGGCAGTTGCGCATCGCGGCGTTCTCGGCGGCCTGCTGGGACGAAGCGTTGAGCGCTTTGCCGCAGACGACGTAGAGGTCTCTCACGCGCGTGTACAAAGTCGTTGCATAGGCCGAATGGCCGCCCGCCGCGACATAGGCATTGTAGGCCATTCTGCATTGGTCCTTGGGGTTCATCGCCAAGGGCGGCGGGAAGCGCTTGTCGCCCACGCTGCCTGCCAGCGACCCGGCCATGCCTATCCCTGGGGCTGTAACAATCAGCAACCCGGCCAGCACCGATGCTGCCATCTGTTTGGAAACCACGACCCTCACTCCATCCCTCCCAGAAAGAAAAACCGTGCTTGCTGTTGTCTATTTGGACGCGGCGATGCTGCAGGCGCCGGCGACCGTGACCTTGTATTTGCTTTTGCTGGCCTGGCAGGATTTGAGCGCCAGGTCCTCGGCCGCCTTTTGCGACGGCGCATTCAGCTTCGCGCCACAAATGAAGTACTCGCTCTGCGGAACGATCGGTGTTGCCGCAAACGCCGAATGGCCCGAAGCCGCTATGTATGCCGCATACATTTTGCCACAGCCGCCTGTCGTGCCCCAAGGAATGGTCACGGGATAGCGTACGTCGCCCTTGCTGCCGGCCAACGATTGAGTCGACCCGGCAGTAGGCATTGCTAATATTAGAATTCCTGCAAGTATCGACGCAGTCGACTTGCGGCAGTATTTCGAAATCATGTCCAGCCCGCCCAAATTCCCCAATGCAGCTTGACGAATAGCGAATATTTTCGGCCCGCGCCAGTTGGCGCCTGAAAATTCGCATTGGCCTGTATTGGGAAATCTGTCGGTCCATAAGTTTAACCTTCCCCGGAGCCAACAACGGCCTGTCGGTAAAAGTCGGCTGTCTCGTTGTCGAAGCAGCAGAAAGTAACGACGTCCGGCACTGCGTTTTGCCGCAGGAAGTCGCTTGACGTGGCGATGGCGATGCTGGTCGCCTGGTCCTTGGGAAAGCGGTAGATGCCGGTCGAGATCGCCGGAAAGGCGATCGTTCGGCAATCATGGTCGCGAGCGATTTCGAGCGAGCGCCGGTAGCAGGAGGCAAGCAGTTCGGCCTCGCCCTTGCCGCCGCCTTGCCAGACCGGTCCGACGGTGTGGATGATGTAGCGCGCCGGCAGGCGATAGCCCTTGGTCAGCTTGGCGTCGCCGGTCTTGCAGCCGTTGAGCATGCGGCATTCGAACTCGAGTTCCGGCCCGGCCGCGCCGTGGATGGCGCCGTCGACGCCGCCGCCGCCGAGCAGCGAGGAATTGGCCGCATTGACGATGGCATCGACCGCAAGCCTGGTGATGTCGCCGGTGTGGATGCGGATCCTGTCACGCACGCTCATCATCACATCCTGAACACGCCGAACCTGGTCTCCTCGATGCCGGCATTGAGCGCCGCCG
>JAEKLU010000032.1 GCA_019509685.1 Mesorhizobium sp.
TGGGCTCTGCAGCCGCATTGCGGCTAGCCCAACCACGGAGGCGATGTTGACGATGCGCCCACCCTTGCCTGCGGAGAGCATGGGGGCGAGTGCCGCGCGGCTCATGATGTAGAGGCCATCGAGGTCGATGCCGGTGATGCGGTCCCATTCCTCGGGAGGGAATTCATCTATGGTCACGCGGTGCGCCAGCGTGTTGACACCAGCATTGTTGACGAGGATGTCGAGTCGGCCGTAGCGCTTGATGGTTGCCTCGACCGCAGCCTGCGCCGATGCGGCATTGCGGATGTCGAGAGCGCAAGGCATCGCCACATCCAGCCCCGCGGCAACGCGCTCCGCGCCTGCCAACTCGATGTCAGCAACGACGACCGCGGCGCCATTGGCGGACAGCCGTTTGGCGATGGAACTTCCGATCGCGCCGGCTGCCCCGGTAACCAGGGCGATCTTGCCGCTCAAACTGCATCGCATGGCTCACCGTCGGCGTCTGTCTGGATTATGCTATTATAATAATAATGACTGGACAGGGAACTTAAAACACGCGGCTGGCGTATGAATTCCGCTAGTCAGGCTCATCCTAAGATGCCGTCCATCATTGCTTGCCGCAGGATACGCTGACGCAAGGTCGGCTTTCCAGCAAAGCGAAGCTGAAAATGAGATCGTCCGCTCGACGCCGCAGGGCCAGGCAAGTTCTAGTGATCGTCTTGTTCCTTCAAATATTCGGTCGCGCGCTGTTCAAAGAAGTTAGCGCGCGCGACCGGTTCTCGCCGTCGATCACACGGTCGTGGATCGACTACTGCTCCTTCTTGAACAAATCCTGGAAGATGAGCTGGCCCCAGATGCGGCCGCGCGCGTGGACCAGCGCGCCACCCTCGTTGAGCTTTCCCAGCTTGACGGGTGCGAAGCCCAGCTGTTTGGCCAAATCCGCCACCGGAGCGATCGCGTCCTCGTCGTCGCTCGACAGAAAGACGACCCGATGGCCCCCCTCGACGATCGGATCGGTAGCCAGGGTGGCCGCAAGCAGGTGATTGAACCCTTTCACGAACTTGGCGCCGGTGAACGACTTCGCGACGAAGGCCGAGGACGGGAGGCCCTCCAGCTCTTCGGGGACGGGAAACGCGTTCATCGCGTCGATGACCGTCTTGCCTTTCCAGTTCGGCAGGGCGTTCGCAACCTCGCGATGCTCCCCAAACGGGACCGCCAGGATGATTGTGTCGGCCTCGAGTGCTTCCCCCAGCGACTTGGCGACGACCGTGGGTCCAATCGCCCGAGCCTGCGGCGCCAACGCCTCGGGCGGCCGGCGGCTCGCGACGGTCACGTTGATGTTTTTACGGGCAAAGGCGTGGGCAAGGGCCTGGCCTATCTTGCCGAATCCTACAATTGCGTAACTCATAATGCTTCTCCGATCTTGTGTTGATATCGATCCCCGGCCTTCAACGGCGCTGGGTTATCCGTCCGCTGTGTGGCGGCCTTTGCGTGGTGTCCACCCGGGCATCCCGCCGATCAGCCGCTTCCGGCGATCCGACACGAATTCAGATGGCCGAGAAACCTCCGTCGACAGACAACTCCAGCCCATTCACGAAGCTCGAATCATCCGAAGCAAGAAACAGCGCGGCCGTCGCAATTTCCTCCGGACGCCCCATCTTTCCGCGCGGGATCAGGGATTCGAACATTAGCTTCGCTTCCTCGGTGAGAACCTGGTCCTGCATCGGTGTGGCGATCGGCCCCGGGTGCAGCACGTTCACCCGGATATTCCTGCCCTTCAGTTCGTTGAGCCACCCGCGGGCGAATGCGTGCAGCGCCGCCTTGCTCGCGGCATACACGCTGTAACCAGGAAAACCTTTCAACGAAGCAACCGATCCGGTCATGAAGATCGATCCGCCATCGTTGAACAGCGGCAACGCTTTTTGCACCGTAAACAGCGTGCCGCGCGTATTCAGGCCGAAGGTCGCATCGAAATGCTGCTCGGTAATCTCGCCCAGTGGGACGGCTTCGCCTGTGCCGGCGCTGGCATACAGGACGTCGATCTTGCCCTTTTCCCGCTTGACCGTGTCGAACAAGCGGTCGAGGTCGTCGAGATTGGCCGCGTCGCCGCGCACGCCGGTCACGTTCCGGCCGATCAGCTTGACGGCCTGGTCCAGCGCCTCCTGTTTCCGCCCGGTGATGAAAACATAGGCGCCTTCTTCGACGAACCGCCTGGCGCTCGCCAGCGCCATGCCGCTCGATCCACCCGTGATGACTGCAACTTTACCGTCTAGCTTTCCCATGACTTTTCCTTTCGGGTTCTGCATTTGGTCGTTCGGGAAGAACCCCGAGAGCCTGCAGATAAGTTCGCCGGAGTCAGGCGTTGAGTGCGGAAGCGCGCACATCGGTGGTGCAAAATCGATCCGGCTGGTCAACTGACACCCAGCCGCGACGATCTGTGTCCGCGGTTCGGAATTGGGCTGCGCTCGTACACAGAAGCTATGATGACCGCCCGTACCGCTGTAGGATGCGTGAGGGCACGGGCTTTGGAAGGCGCACCGCGCGGTGCGGGATTGCACCATGATCGACTGGGATGACGTTCGCTACTTTCTTGCCGTCGCGCGCGGCGGCTCGGTGCGAGCTGCCGCCGGGCGCCTCGGTGTGAACCACTCGACGGTGCTGCGACGCATCGCACAGCTCGAGGAACGCCTCGGGGCGCAGATGTTCGAAAAACTGCCTTCGGGCTACCGCCTGACGGCTGCGGGCGAGGAGGTCCTCGAGCTCGCGAACCAGATGGAAGCGTCGTCGCACCAGCTGGAGACGCGCGTCTTCGGGCGCGACCAGAGCGTGCGCGGGCTTCTGCGGGTGACGCTGGCGCCGCCCCTCGCGACACACCTGGTGATGCCTGATTTCGCCGATTTCGCGCGCCTGCATCCTGATATCGAGATGGAAATCGTGTCGTCCGGCGAGCTCGCAAATCTGACCAACCGAGAGGCCGACGTGGCGATCCGCGTCGTTT
>JAEKLU010000033.1 GCA_019509685.1 Mesorhizobium sp.
ACCGACAAGCTGCCTCAGGGCAGCACCTATTGTTCGCTGTGCTCGCGGCTCAGGCGGGGCCATCTCTACCGCATCGCGCGGGAAGAGGGGTGCTCGGCCCTGGTGCTAGGCCATCACCGCGAGGACATTCTCGAAACCTTCTTCATGAACTTCTTTCATGGCGGGCGCCTCGCCGCCATGCCGCCCAAGCTCGTCAACGACGGGGGCGATGTCATGGTGCTGCGGCCGCTTGCCTATAATGCCGAGGCCGATCTCGAGAAATTCGCCGACGCCATGCGGTTCCCGATCATCCCTTGCGACCTCTGCGGCAGCCAGGAAGGGCTGCAGCGCAATGCGATGAAGGCGATGCTCGACGATATCGAGAAGCGCATGCCCGGCCGCAAGGACACGATGATGCGCGCCATGGCCAATGTGCGGCCCTCGCATCTGCTCGACCGGAAACTGTTCGACTTCGCAGCGCTCAGCCTCAGTTCAGGACAAGACATTTCCGATGACATTTGACGACCAATCGATCGACTGGCTGGCCGAGCTTCTCGCCGCTGCGGCAAAAGCCGAAATCATGCCGCGCTTCCGCCGGCTGGGCGAGGGCGACATCCGCCAGAAGACGTCGGCCGCCGACCTGGTGACCGAGGCGGATGTGAATGCCGAAAGGCTGATCACCGCCAGGCTGCGCGAGCGCTACCCCGACGCAATGGTGGTCGGCGAGGAAGCCTGCTCCCACAATCCGGCGCTGCTTGATGGCCTTGGCGATGGCGAGCTTGCCTTTGTGATCGATCCGGTCGACGGCACGTTCAATTTCGCGTCCGGCTTGCCGCTGTTCGGCGTCATGCTGGCTGCCGTCGTCAAGGGCGAGACGGTTGCCGGCATCATCCATGACCCGGTCGGCAAGGATTGGCTGATCGGCGCCAAGGGCGCGGGCAGCCATATCCGCCACGCGCATGGCGCGCTGGAAAAGGTTCATGTCGCTGCGCCGGTGCCTTTGTCGCAGATGACGGGCGCGGTCTCCTGGCAATTTCTCGAAGAGCCGGAGCGTTCACGGCTTGCCCGCAACCATACCAAAGCGCTGTCGCAATTCGGCTATCGCTGCGCGGCGCATGAATACCGGCTCCTGGCCAGTGGCCATGCGCATTTCGTCGTCTACAACAAGCTGATGCCGTGGGATCATCTTGCCGGCGCGCTGATCCATCAGGAGGCCGGCGGCCATGCGGCGCGCATCGATGGCAGCGCCTATCTGCCGTCGCATGTCGATGGCGGGCTGCTGGTGGCACCGGACAAAGAAAGCTGGGACGAGTTGCGCCGCGAGCTTTGGGCCGAATAGGATTAGGCCCGTTGCGGGGCAGGAGGTCGGCAGGATCCCTATTACTTCGCACGAAGTCGGGGGACGCGTATGAATTTCCGGTCCGCGGCGGCCGCTTTTGTCTTCGCCTTGATCCTGGGCGCAGGTTGCGGCAAGGCCCAGGCGCAGGACCGCGCCTGCGGCAGTCGCGACCCGGTCAATTCCATAGCCGAGATGTCGGGAGCCATTTACGCCTGCTGGCGGCCGCCGCGCGGGACCGGCGGCATGTCGCTGACATTGTGCTTTTCGCTTCGCCGGGACGGAACGCTTATCGGCAAGCCGCGCGCCACCTTCTCCAAGTTGGGGCCGGACGACGATTTGAACAGAGCTTTCGTCGCTTCGGTGGTTGCGGCTCTTGGAAAGGAACTGCCGGTGCCTTTCACCAAAGGCATGGGGGGCGCGATCGCGGGGCGCGTACTGTGCCCGCTCTTCACGGCGGCGGAGGAACGCAAATCCTGACCGTGCTTAGTGCAAATCGGTGACGTGCCCCGTAACGGGCGCGTTGTGCGGCTGGAACATCTTGCCGCGCTCGGCGATGAGGATCATCAGCAGCGCCGCGACCGAGACGCTGCAGAAGCCCGCCGCCAGCGGCGTCACCGTGCCGTTGAAAGCCTGGCCGATCGCCGCGCCGATGAGGGCGCCGAGAAAGGTCTGCATGAAGCCCAGAATGGACGCGGCCGTGCCGGCGAGCTCGCCCAGCGGCTCCATGGCCAAGGCGTTGAAATTCGCGCCGAGCCCGCCAAAGGGCAGCATCGCTAAGGCAAAGAAGGTGATGAACAGCCAGAGCGGCATCTTCATTTCGAGCGAGACGACCAGCCAGGCGAGACTGATGCACAGGAACACAAGCAGCGCGCCTTGCGACAGGCGGCGCATGCCGACCTGGCCAACCAGCCGCGAGTTGAGGTAGTTCGAGAAAGCGAGCACGCCGGCGACGCCGGCGAAGATGACCGGGAACAGCTCGCCGACATGGAAGATGTCGACATAGATCTGCTGCGCGGAGCTTATGAAGCCGAACATGGCGGCAAAGATGAAGGTGCTGGCGAAGGCGTAGCACAGTGTCAGGCGGTTGGTGAGCACGATGCGGAAACCGCCGACAACCGAACTGACCGTCAGCGGCCGCCGGTATTCCGGGTGCAGAGTCTCCGGCAGCCGCAGCAGTGCCCATGCCGAAACAAGCATCGCCCCGACGGCCATGGTGACGAAGATCCAGTGCCAGCTGGCAAACAGCATGATGAACTGGCCGATGCCCGGTGCTACGACCGGGATCGCCATGAACACCATGAAGATCAGCGACATCACCTCCGCCATGCGGCGTCCGTCGAACGTGTCGCGCACGATCGAGACTGCGATGACGCGGGTGGCCGCGGCGCCGAAGCCTTGTATGAGACGGCAGGTCAGCAAAAGGGCAAAGCTCGGCGCGATGGCGGCGGCGGCCGCGGCGGCGACGTAGACAATCAGGCCAAAAACCAGCGGCGCACGGCGGCCGTAGCGGTCTGAAATCGGCCCGAAGAAGAGCTGTCCGCCGCCAAAGCCGAGCATATAGGCGGTGATGACGTACTGGCGGTGGTTTTCGCTCACGACACCGAGCGAAGCGCCGATCTGCTGCAGCGCCGGCAGCATGATGTCGATGGCCAGGGA
>JAEKLU010000034.1 GCA_019509685.1 Mesorhizobium sp.
GCCATCTTCACATAGGCATCGGCCGCCGGCCCGGCCGACATCTGCGCTTCGAGCATCTCGAAACGCTTGACGACTTGATCCATACGCTCGCGGGGAAGGTTGATCATGGTCTTGGAACTTTGATGCAATTCACGTCAGGGCGAGTCGAAAATGGCGAGTTTCGAGAACCGGAGCGGAATGTCCATTTAGGTACATGAGCACCGGAAGCGCAGAAAATCGCCATTTGCAGACCGCCCTCACGTGAATCTAGAGCGGAATGGAACGATCGTCGGCAAAGGCCTGCAGCAGCGCGCGCATCGGCAGCCTTTGGCTCGGCGCCATCAGATTGTCGTCGAAGAAGCTCTGCAGCTCCTGCAGCGGCAGTTCCGTCAACATGGCCTTGACCGGGCCGATGGAGGCGGGCGACATCGAGATCGAGCGGAAACCGAGGCCGATCAGCGCCATCGCGGATATGGGTTTTCCGGCGAGCTCGCCGCAAAGCGTCACGGGCGTGTGGTTGCGGTCGCCGGCATCGGCGATCATTTTCAGCACGCGCAGGAACGGCGTCGACAGATTGTCGAAACGGTCGGCAAGCTGCGTGTTGCCGCGGTCGACCGCCATGACGAATTGGAACAGGTCGTTGGAACCGACCGAAACGAAATCCACCGCTTTCATCAGCTCGTCGAGCTGGAACAAGAGCGACGGCACTTCCAGCATCGCGCCGAGCTTGAGGCTTGTCGGCAAATGATGGGCAAAGCGTGACAGATGCCGGACCTCGCGATCGATGATCTCGCGCGCCTGCGCGATCTCGCCGAGCTCCGTCACCATCGGCAGCATCAGCTTCAGCTCGCGGCCGCCGCAAGCTTTGAGCAGCGCCCGGATCTGCGTTCTGAGCAGGCCGGGACGATCAAGCGTCAGCCGGATTGCCCGCCAGCCGAGCGCCGGGTTCTCTTCCTGGATCGCGCCCTTGAAATAGGGCAGCACCTTGTCGCCGCCGATATCGATGGTGCGGAAGGTGACGGGCTTGTCGCGCGCCGCGTCGAGCACGTCACGGTAGAGCCGCTCCTGCGCCTCGGCGCGAGGAAAGGTCGAGGCGACCATGAACTGCAATTCGGTGCGGAAGAGCCCGATGCCCGCCGCGCCCGACTCCGCAAGCTGCGGCAAGTCGACCGCGAGGCCGGCGTTCATCAGGAGATCGACTGCAATGCCATCCTTGGTCAGCGACGGCTTCTTGCGCAGCTCGCGATAGGTTTCCTGCCGCCGCGCCCTGAAGCGGACCTTTTCGGCATAGGCGGCCTCAAGGTCGGACTGCGGCCGCAGGTGGATCGTGCCTTCCTCGCCATCGACGATGATGGCATCGCCGTTTTCCGCCATCGAAACGGCGCCCTTCATCTGGCCGGCGACGGGGATGCCCATGGCGCGCGCGACGATGACGACATGGCTGGTGGCGGCGCCATCCTCCAGCACCAGGCCGCGCAGCTTGTCGCGCGGATAGTCGAGCAGTTCGGCCGCGCCCATCGAGCGGGCGACGATGATGGCATCCTTGGGCAACGAGGCCGCGACATCCTCCGGCCCACGCCCCATCAGCTGCCGCAGCAGCCGGTTGGCGAGGTCGTCGAAATCGCTCATCCGCTCGCGCAAATAAGGGTCCGTCATGTGCAGCATGCGGGCGCGCATGTCGCTCTGGACTTTTTCGACCGCCGCTTCCGCCGTCAGGCCGTTGCGGATTGCCTCTTCCAGGCGCCGCACCCAGCCGCGATCGTTGGCGAACATGCGATAGGCTTCGAGCACCTCGCGATGCTCGCCCTCGAAGGCGACGTCACGGCGCTCCAGCATGTCGTCGATCGAGAGCCTGAGCGAGCCGAGCGAGTGGTCGAGGCGGCGCACCTCCTCCTCGCTGTCCTCGTTGAACAGATTGGTGACGACGATGCGCGGCTCGTGCAGCACGACATGGCCGAGCCCGACGCCATCGTTGAAGGAAAGACCGGTGAAGCTCACCGGGCGGCGCAGGTCGAGCTCCAGCCCCGGCCGGGTCAGCCGCGCCAGATCGCCGGTGGCGATCATCTCGGCGATGACCATCGCCGTGGTTTCCAGCGCCTCGACCTCGTCGTCGCGATAATGACGCTTGGTCTTGTTCTGGACGACCAGGACGCCAAGCGTTCGGCCTGCCCTGAGCACCGGCACGCCGAGGAAGGAGCTGTAGATCTCCTCGCCTGTTTCCGGCAGGTAGGCGAAGGCCGGGTGTTCCTGCGCGTTGGAGAGGTTGAGCGGCCGCGCGCTGGCCGCGATGGTGCCGACCAGACCTTGCCCGAGCCGCAACTGCGACAAATGGACAGCGTTGGGGTTCAGACCCTCGGTGGCGTAGAGCTCGAGCACCGAATCGGCGCGCAGCACATAGAGCGAGCAGACTTCGGCGACCATGTTGGAGGCGATGTCGCGCACGATCCGGTCAAGCCGCTCCTGCGGCTCCAGCGGCTCCTGCATGAGCTCGCGGAGCCGTTTCAGCAGAACGCGCGGGCCACTGGCCGTATCACGCATCGCGGCTTCTTCTCCAATGGGTACCGAGCCCGCCGCAGTTTCTCCTGCGACCGGCGCTCACGCAACAACGAACTCTTTTCTTGCTACTGCTTATCCAGACCGTAGACGGAATGCAAAGTGCGAACCGCAAGTTCGGTATAGGGACCGTCGATCAGTATCGAAATTTTGATCTCGGAGGTGGTGATGGCGCGGATGTTGATCGCCTTGTCGGCCAGCGCCTTGAACGCGGTGGCGGCAACGCCGGCATGGCTGCGCATGCCGATGCCGATCACCGAAACCTTCGACATGCCGGCTTCCGACTGCACCACGTCATAGCCGACATCGGCTTTCAGGCGATCGAGCACGGCCAGCGCCTTGTCGACATCGCCGGAGGGCACCGTAAAGGTCATGTCGGTGAATTTGCCGTCCTCCGAGATGTTCTGGACGATCATGTCGACATTGATGTTGGCCTCGGCCA
>JAEKLU010000006.1 GCA_019509685.1 Mesorhizobium sp.
TGACCGAGACCGCCAAGGTCTTCCATTTCGTGCGCCAGGTGCGGGCGAGTGGCCGCTCGATCCTGTTCATCGGCCACAACATCCATCATGTCTTCGACATCGCCGACCGCTTCGTCGTGCTCGACCGCGGCAAGGTGGCGCTGACGACCGACCGCAGCCAGATGAAGTCGGCCGAGGAGTTGATCAATTTCATGGAAGACGTGGCGCATCCGGGCGGCCTGGCCGGATTGCACGAAGCCGGTGAAACGGAGCGGCTGGCACGATGAGCAACACGATGGAACCCGATCTCGATACACCTCTCGGCGAAGCTTCCACCAAGGAATGGAAGCATCCGTCCGATCACTGGCTGCGCGGCTTTGTCCTCGACAACCGCGCTTCACTCGGCACGCTCGCCGTGTTCGTCGTCATGATGGCGGTGTTCACGATCGCCAACCCGACCGTGTTCACCACCTGGTATCTCTACAGCTCGGTGCTGACGACACTGCCGGTGGCGCTGTTCGTCGTGGTGCCGCTGGTCTTTGTCGTCACCTGCGGCGAGATCGACCTGTCGTTCCCGGCGACGATGGGTTTTGCCTCCTGGGTGTTCGCGCTGGTCGTTCAGGCCGGCTACGATCCGTTCCTCGGCATTGCCGCGGCACTCGTCACCGGCATGCTGCTCGGTGGCCTCGTCGGCTCGCTGGTGGTCTATGGCGGGCTGTCGTCGCTGATCGCTACGCTCGGCATGAATTTCCTGCTGCGCGGGCTGATCCAGATCATCAACGAGGGCAAGTCGATGGCGCTGACCGGCCTTGCCGACAGCGCGGCCTACAGGATCTTCTCCAGCCAGGTCTACGGAATCCCGGTGCAGATCTTCTGGGCCATCGGCTTCGTCGTGCTGTCGGCGATGCTCTACAACAGGCATCGCTTCGGCGCACAGGTGAAGGTCGTCGGCGACAATCCCGACAGCGCACGGCAGATGGGCATCGACGTCAAGCGCGTGCGGGTGAAAGTGTTCGTCTTCACCGGCATTGGCGCCGCGATCGCCGGCACGTTTTCGGTGATGATCAACTTCACCTGGTGGCCGACGGCCGGCGACGGCTATCTCCTGCCGGTGCTGGCCTCGGTGTTTGTCGGCGGCACGCCGACCTGGGGCGGCATCGGCACGGTCGCCGGCGGCGCCATCGGCGCGGTCACGGTGTCATTCATCCAGACCGGCGTGGTGGCGGCGGGCCTGAGCGGCTTCTACGTGCAGTTCTTCAACGGGCTGATCATCATCCTGTCGCTGCTCGGGCACAAGTGGAACCAGGCGAGGTACAGGTGAGAAGGCTATTTCGTTGACTGACCGCATGTCTTGACGATTGGGGCGGACGCCCATCGTTTCGTCATCCACGGGCGGAGCAAGGAGCGTAGCGACGCGCCGCAGACCCGAGGATCCATGCCCGGACTCAAACGCCCCACCACGGTGCAGAATTCTGCTCTGCTGCACTCTTCGGCCAAGGTCACGGAATGCATCCTCGGGTCTCGGCGACGTCGCTTCGCTCCTGCTTCGCCCGTGGATGACGATGGTGGGAGGCTTCCGCCAGAGAATGGTCACTTGTGGGACAACGGGACAGGCGGACGCTCACACCGCCGCGACAAACCCGTCCAGCACGCGTTTCTGGCCGGCCTTGTCGAAGTTGATGGTGAGCTTGTTGCCTTCGATCGCCGATATGTTGCCGTTGCCGAATTTCTGGTGGAACACGCGGTCGCCGACGTTGAAGGCGGATGGCGTGTCGGAGACGGATTTGGCGACCAGCTCGCCCTCGATGGTGCGGCCCTTCACCGAGGTGCGGCCGGCGCCGTAGCCGGAGTCGGTCTCGCCATAGCCGATGCGTTCGACCTGATGGCCGGAGCGAGTGCCCCAGTTGCGGTCGGTCGCCTCAGTGCGGTTGGCCTGTGCGCGCTGCCAGCCAGGCGTGGCATAGGTGTTGGAAAAGCTGCCCTGATCCTTGGCGCCGATGTTGTCGAAGCGCGAGGCGCCATAGGGGTTCTGCCGGCCGCCGCCGCGTCCCGAGGCAAAGGCGCCGCCGCCATAGGGATTGCCGTAGCCGCCGTAGCTGTTGCCGCTGTCGGCAATTTCGACATGAGTTTCCGGCAGTTCGTCGAGGAAACGCGACGGTATGGTCGATTGCCAAAGGCCGTGGATGAGACGGTTGGAGACGAACCAGATGTGCAGGTTCTTCTTGGCGCGCGTCAGGCCGACATAGGCCAGCCGGCGTTCCTCCTCGAGGCCGGAACGGCCGCCTTCGTCGAGCGCGCGCTGATGCGGAAACAGGCCTTCCTCCCAGCCGGGCAGGAAGACGGTCTCGAATTCGAGGCCTTTTGCCGAATGCAGCGTCATGATCGAGACGGCGTCCTGGTCGGCATTCTGCTCGGCGTCCATGACAAGAGCTACATGCTCGAGGAAGGAGCGCAGCGATTCATACTCCTCCATGGAGCGGATGAGCTCTTTCAAATTCTCCAACCGTCCGGGCGAATCCGCGGCACGGTCGTTCTTCCACATGTCGGTGTAGCCGCTCTCTTCGAGAATGGTCTCGGCGAGCTCGGTGTGAGGGGTGGTTTCCAGCGCCTTCTGCCAGCGCTCGAAATTGGCGGCGACCTCGCGGAGTGCAGCGCGCGGCTTCGGCTTCAGCTCGTCACTTTCGGCAAGTGTGGCGGCCGCTTCCAGCATCGGGATGCGCATGGCGCGCGCCGTGTCATGGATCTGGCGGATGGTGGCTTCGCCGAGGCCGCGCTTCGGGGTGTTGACGATGCGCTCGAAGGCGAGGTCGTCGCCACTGTTGGCGACGACGCGGAAGAAGGCCAATGCATCGCGGATTTCCAGCCGCTCATAAAAACGCGGGCCGCCGATGACGCGGTAGTTCAGGCCGAGCGTGATGAAGCGGTCTTCGAAGGCGCGCATCTGGAACGACGCGCGCACCAGGATCGCCATATCG
>JAEKLU010000007.1 GCA_019509685.1 Mesorhizobium sp.
ATGGGGCCGATGGCGCAGGCGCGTTTCGCCGACCTGATCCGCGAGCAGAAGGCCGAGGCGCTGCGCAAGGGCGCCAAGGCGCATATCAATATGAAGGTGGCCAATGACTGAGCCGGCTCGCCCTATCTGGCGCCCGAAGTGCTGACCGAGGTCGACCACCAGATGAGCGTCATGCGCGAGGAAAGCTTTGGCCCGATCGTCGGCATCATGAAGGTGCGCAACGACGAGGAAGCGATCGCGCTGATGAACGACAGCCCCTACGGGCTGACCGCATCGATCTGGACGCGCGATACCGAGCACGCGATCGCGATCGGCGACCGCGTCGAGACCGGCACCGTGTTCATGAACCGCTGCGACTATCTCGATCCGGCGCTGGTCTGGACCGGCGTCAAGGACACCGGCAAGGGTGTCGCCCTTTCGGCGTTGGGCTATGACAATCTGACCCGGCCGAAATCCTTCCACTTGCGCGAAGCGATCTGACCTCTCGAAAGATAAAAAATGTCCAAGCTGATCTCCAAATGGAACTACCCCACCACCGTCCGCTTCGGCGCTGGGCGCATCAAGGAATTGCCGGACGTGCTGGCGGCGACCGGCATCAAGCGGCCGCTTTTCGTCACCGACCCGGGCCTGGCCAAACTGCCCGTCGTCGCCTCGACGCTGAAAATCCTCGACGATGCCAAGATCCCCTATGGCGTCTTCTCGGAAGTGAGGCCGAACCCGGTCGAGTCGAACCTCACCGCCGGCATCGCGGTGTTCAAGAAGGGCAAGCATGACGGCGTCATCGCCTTCGGCGGCGGCTCGGCGCTCGACCTCGGCAAGCTCATCGCCTTCCAGGCCGGGCAGACGCGGCCGGTGTGGGATTTCGAGGATGTCGGCGACTGGTGGACCCGGGCCAATTCAGACGCCATCGCGCCGATCATCGCGGTGCCGACCACGGCCGGCACCGGATCGGAAGTCGGCCGCGCCGGCGTCATCACCAACGAGGAGACCCACACCAAGAAGGTCATCTTCCATCCGAAGCTTCTGCCGGCGATCGTGATCGCCGATCCGGAACTGTCGGTCGGCATGCCGGGCTTCATCACCGCCGGAACCGGCATGGACGCGCTGGCCCACTGCCTCGAAGCCTATTGCGCGCCGGGCTATCACCCGATGGCCGACGGCATCGCGGTCGAAGGCATAAGGCTGGTGTTCGAGAACCTGCCCAAAGCCTTTGCCAACGGCAAGGACCTTGTCGCCCGCGCCCATATGATGAGCGCGGCAGCCATGGGTGCCACTGCCTTCCAGAAGGGGCTCGGCGCCATCCACTCGCTGTCGCATCCGATCGGCGCGCTCTACGACACCCATCACGGCATGACCAATGCGGTGTTCATGCCCTACGTGCTCGCCTTCAACCGCGAGGCGATCGAGGAACGCATCGCCAGGCTTGCCGCCTATTGCGGCATCAAGGGCGGTTTCGACGGCTTTGCCAAGGCGATCATCAAGCTGCGCAAGGAGCTCAAGGTGCCGCACGCGCTGCCCGGCCTGATCAAGGGCCTGGACATGGACAAGAAGCGCAAGACGCTGATCGCCGACATGGCCGTAGTCGACCCCACTGCCGGCGGCAACCCGGTCAAGCTGACCAAGAAAGCGGCGCTCACGCTGCTCGAGAATGCCATCGCCGGCTCCATCTGAGCCGGCTTTGGATGTCGAAAAATTGAACAAAGGGGAACCTAAGGGAGGGCAGAAGGGGCAAAAAACAAGGCAACTAACCATTAGCCGGAAAATTAAGCGCGGGCTAATTGCTACAGTCCGTTAAAAAGAGTTAACTTTTTTCGCCGCGGGGCTCCGGTTTCAAAAAGCCTTCATCTGGCTGTCACACGAAAACGATACCCGCATCGACAGGCGCTTAGCGCGCCAGTTCAACGGAGAGAACACATGTTCAAGTTCACGGGGAAAGTGCTTTCCCTTTCGGCCGCGGCGCTTTTTGCGTCGACGGTGATTTCGTCCGCAGCTTCGCTGGACGATCTCGTCAAGGCCGCGAAGGCCGAGGGCCAGCTCACCACCATCGCGCTGCCGCATGACTGGTGCGGCTACGGCGACGTCATCGCCGGCTTCAAGGCGAAGTATCCGGAAATCACCATCAACGAGCTCAACCCCGATGCCGGCTCCGGCGACGAGGTCGAGGCGATCAAGGCCAACAAGGACAACAAGGGCCCGCAGGCTCCCGACGTGATCGACGTTGGCCTGTCTTTCGGCCCGTCCGCCAAGAAGGATGGCTTGGTCCAGGCTTACAAGGTGTCGACCTGGGACTCGATCCCCGACAGCGCCAAGGATGCCGACGGCTTCTGGACGGGCGATTATTACGGTGTGCTTTCCTTCCAGGTGAACAAGGACCTGGTGAAGGCATCGCCGACGGACTGGGCCGACTTGCTGAAGCCGGAATTCGCCAACTCCGTAGCTCTTGCCGGTGATCCGCGCGCTTCGAACCAGGCCATCCAGGCGGTTTACGCCGCCGGCCTGTCGTCAGGCGCCGCCGCTGGCGAAGCTGCCGGCACCGCCGGCCTCGACTTCTTCAAGAAGCTCAACGCCGCCGGCAATTTCGTGCCGGTCATCGGCAAGGCCGCCACGCTCGCCCAGGGTCAGACGCCGATCCTCGTGACCTGGGACTACAACGCGCTCGCCGGACGTGACACGCTGAAGGGCAACCCGCCCGTCGACGTCGTCGTGCCGAAGACCGGTGTCGTCGCCGGCGTCTACGTGCAGGCAATCAGCGCTTTCGCGCCGCACCCGAACGCAGCCAAGCTCTGGCTGGAATACCTCTATTCCGACGAAGGCCAGATCGCCTGGCTGAAGGGCTATTGCCACCCGATCCGCTTCAACGATCTTGCCAAGAACAACAAGATCCCGGCGGACGTGCTGGCCAAGCTGCCGCCGGCTGAGTCCTATGCGGCCGCGGCGTTCCCGACGCTCGA
>JAEKLU010000008.1 GCA_019509685.1 Mesorhizobium sp.
GCGCTGCCCGTGCCGACATCGACGCCGAGGAAATGGGAAGGCATGGAGGGACCTCAAGATGGAAGCAGTGAATAGTGAGTAGTAATTAGTAAGCGGGATATTTTTCTACTCGCTACTCACTACTCACTCACAAATCATTGCTCTGCGGCAGGATCACCAGATCGCGAATGGTGACGTTCCTCGGGCGCGTGAGCATGAACAGGACGGCTTCCGCGACCTCCACGGGTTGCATCAGCCCACCGGCGGCCAGCTCGTCTTCGAGCTTCTGCTTCGGCCAATCGCTGATCAGCGCCGTCACCACCGGGCCAGGCGCCACGGCGCCGACGCGCAGGCCGTGCTTGGCCACCTGCCTGCGCAGCGTATGGACGAAGGCCTGTATGGCGTGCTTGGAGGCCGTGTAGACCGGCTCCCAGACGACAGGCACGAGGCCGGCGATGGAACTGGTTACGATGATGTCGCCGGTCTTGCGCTCGACCATGTGCGGCAGCACCGCATGCACCGAGCGGAAGACCGAGTTGATGTTGAGGTTCAGCATGCGGTCCCAGGCGTCCGGATCGCCGTTGAGGATCTCGCCGCCGACATAGGAGCCGGCATTGGCGTGGAAGATGTCGAGCTGGCCGGCCTTCTCAAGGATTCCAGGCAGCATGGTCGCCACGCTGGCCGGGCTGGTCAGGTCGACCACCAGCGGGATCGCGCCTGCGCCGAGTTCGGCGATGACCTCCTTCAGCCTGTCTTCGGCCCTGTCGACCAGCACGACGCGGGCGCCGGCGGCCAGCATCGCCCTGGCGCATTCGAGGCCGATGCCAGATGCCGCGCCGGTGATCGCGGCCACCTTGCCTGTTAGATCCTGAGCCATGTTTGGTCCTCGCTCGATTTGTCTTGCTGTTGTCGAGCACGATCTTTCCCGACCTTTGGTTGGGATCATGCTCGGGATTGATGGGCGTCAGGCGCGGCCGTGGGAAACCCGCGAACGGCGTGCCAGGGAATCGACGATGACTGCGATCGCCAGGACGGCGCCGGTGATCATGTAGCGAAGCGACGACGACAGATCGAGCAAGGTCAGCCCGCTGGCGATCGACTGGATGACGATGATGCCGAGCAGCGCGGAATAGGCGCTGCCGCGGCCGCCGAACAGGCTGGTGCCGCCGATGACGGCCGCCGCGATGGCGTTGAGGTTGACGTCGCCGGTGCCGGCCTGCTGGCTTGCCGAGGCAAGACGGGCGGCCGACAGCACGCCGCCGAGCGCCGCGAACATCGAGCAGGCGGCGAAGGCGCTGA
Source organism: Mesorhizobium sp. (assembly GCA_019509685.1). The sequence goes on from JAEKLU010000008.1 coordinate 1,279, forward strand.
GATAGATCAGCCGGACCTTGATGCCGGCGCGCCGCGCGGCCTCGCGGTTGCCGCCGACGGCGGTCATCGAACGACCCCATTTGGTGCGGGTCAGCGCGTAGTGCATCGCCACGACAAGGCCGACGAACAGGCCGAACATCCATGGAATGCCGCGCGCCTGGTTGAGGTAGCCGACGATGAGTTCGAGCACCAGCGTGATGGCGACGACGCGCACGATGAGGCCGCCGAGCGACGGCGCCGACAGGTTGACGGCACGGCGGCGACTGATGGTGCGCAGGCCGGTGACGAGCATGACGATGCCGGGCAGAGCCGCCAGCCCATAGGAGACCCAGTGCGGCATGACCATGAGCTGGCCGAAATTCACCAGGTTCGAGCCATAGGGCAGGTTGATCGAGCCGGTGGAGCCGAGGATGTAGAGCTGCATGCCGAGCACCGCCAACAGGCCGGCCAGCGTCGAAACGAAGCTCGGCATGCCGAGCCGGTTGAACAGCATGGCATAGAGGCAGCCGATGGCCGCGCCAAAAGCGAGGGCGGCGAGGATGGCGAGCGCCACCGGCCAGCCCTGGTTGACCCACAGCGTGCCGACGAGAGCCGAGGCAAAGCCGCTGATCGAGCCGACCGACAGGTCGATCTCGCCGACCATCAGCACGCAGACGATGCCGAGCGCGATGACGCCGACCGTCGAGCAGTCGAACAGCAGGTTGACGAGATTGCTGGAGGAGACGAACACCGGATTGAGGCTGGTGAACACGGTCCAGATGATGACGAGGCCGACGACGACCGGCAGCGAGCCGAGATCGCCGGAGCGGACGCGGTCGAGGAAGGCGCGCAGCGCGCCACCGACGCCGGCCTCATGCTTGACGCGCACGTCGCCGCGGTCGAGCGGCGTCGAGGCCGAGGTGTCGTGCTTCATCTCCGCGCTCATGGCCGTTGCTCCTGGTTTTGCTGGGCCTGGTTTTGCTGGGCTTGCCGACGCTCGGCGCGGCGCGAGACCGCATTGTTCGAGGCGCCGGTGATGGCACTGACCAGTTCCTGGTTGGAGGCGTCGGGCGCGAAGACGCCGTTGTTGCGGCCAAGCCGCAGCACGACGATCCGATCCGCGACGGCGCGCACGTCCTCCATATTGTGGCTGATCATCAAGACGCCGAGGCCGCGCTCGCGCACCCGGTCGATCAGGTTCAGCACTTCCGCCGTCTGGGCGACGCCCAGCGCCGCGGTCGGCTCGTCGAGCAGGATCAGCTTTGGTTCGAGCAGCAGCGAGCGGGCGATGGCGACCGTCTGGCGCTGGCCGCCCGACAGCGAGGCGACCGCTTCGCGAACGCTGGGAATACGTGCCGACAATTCGTTGAGCAGCGTCCAGGCGCGGATTTCCATCGCCACCTCGTCCAGCCGCAGCGGGTTGAGCTCCTTGCCGAGGAAGATGTTGGCGACGACGTCGAGGTTCTCGCACAGCGCCAAGTCCTGGAAGACGGTGGCGATGCCCAGCGTCAGCGCCGCGCTCGGGTCGGGCATGGTGACCGGCTTGCCGCGAAAATCGATCGTGCCCGAGCTTGGCTGATGAACGCCGGCCAGGATCTTGACCAGCGTCGACTTGCCGGCGCCATTGTCACCGACCAGCGCCACGACTTCGCCGGCATGAACATCGAGATCGATGTCGGT
>JAEKLU010000247.1 GCA_019509685.1 Mesorhizobium sp.
GCGGCGAGCGGCAGGCGGTGGCGATCGCGCGCGCCATGCATTTCGACAGCGACCTCATCATCCTCGACGAGCCGACCAACAATCTCGGCGTCGCAGAAACGCAAGGCGTGCTGAGCTTCGTGCGCAGCGCGCGCGATTCCGGCCATTCCTGCATCTTCATCGCCCACAACATCCACCATGTCTTCCAGGTGGTCGACCGCATCGTGGTGATGCGCCGCGGCAAGGTGGTGGCCGACGATATCGATCCGAAAAAGACCACGGTCGCCGAGGTCGAGCGCGTCATCACCGGCATGTCGGACAAGGAAATCCGCGACGCGATTACCGAAGGCCCGCCATCGCATGGCTGATTTCGGCTGACACGGGCTCGTATCCGATCCTATGACTGGACCCATGAAAGCCACCGTAGCCGACATCGCCAGAAGCTGCGGCCTGTCGACCGCGACTGTCGACCGGGTGCTGAACAACCGTCCGGGCGCAAGTGCGGCCAACCGCCAGCGCGTGATGGAGGCGGCCAAGCAGCTCGGCTATCTGCCGACGCTCGACCAGGTGGTGTTGCCGTCGAAGCCGGCGCATCTCGAATTCTTCCTGCCGATCGGCAGCAACGCCTTCATGGCCGACCTTGCCGGCCATATCGAGGACTACGCCCAGCGCCTGCCGCTTGTCGCCTCCTGCCGCATCCATAACCTTACCGGCATCTCGCCGGGCGCTCTGCAGGCGGCGGTCGAAAACCTATCGCTCAAGGCCAATGGCGTCGGCGTCATCGCCGTCGATCACCCGCGCACGCGCAACATCCTGCGCGAGCTGGTCGAGGCCGGGATCAGGCTGGTCACCCTGGTCTCCGACGTGCCGGCAGCGCCGCGCTCGGCCTATGTCGGCATCGACAATCGCGTGGCGGGCCGCACGGCGGCGCTGCTGATGGGTCGCTTCCTCGATGGCCGTACAGGGCATCTGGCGATGGTGGTCGGTTCGCGCTCCTATCGCGGCCATGAGGAGCGCGAAATGGGCTTCCGCTCGGTGCTCAGCGAAGAGTTCCCAAACCTCACCGTCTCCAGTGCCGCTGAGAGCAATGACGAGCCGGACGCCTGCTACCGCGCGACGATCAAGGCGCTGCACAACGAACCGGAACTGCTCGGCATCTATTGCGTCGGCGGCGGGCGCTCGGGCGTGGCCAAGGCGCTGCTCGAGGCCAAGCCGCGCAAGAAGCCGGTCTTCATCTGTCACGACCTGACCAAGGAGACGCGGCGCTATCTCGTCGACGACCTTGCCGATGTCGTCCTCGACCAGAATGCGCGGCTGATCGCCGAGCAATCGGTGATCCGCCTGCTCGGCTCGATCGCCTCATCGGCGCCCTATCTGACCAAGAAATTCATCGAGCCGCAGCTGATCTTCAAGGAGAATGTCCCCGTACAATAGGGGTCAGTGTCAAAGAGCATGATGCCTTGCGAAACCCGCTTCACACTTTTCGGCATCATTCTCTAGCCGGGCGCCAAACGCGGTTCCTCGTATTTGTCAGACGATTGATCCCGCAATTCTGCACAGCAGCTATGCATGTTTCGCAATTGCCGAATCGTTAGGCACCCCGTATTTACCTGGGTGTCGGCCGTCTCCTCCTCCCAGATGTGATGCCGACGATGAGTGCGGTACACCTCCTCCCGTGCCGCATTCGAAATCAAGCCCGCTGCCACCTCCTCCCGGCAGCGGGCTTTTTCTTTGCGCGCTTGGATGTGGCGCCAGCCCCCTCACCCGGATTGCCGAGTCGAATTGCTTTGCAATTCGGGCAATCCGACCTCTCCCCGAGGGGAGAGGAGCGGGTTAGCGCAGGCTTCCTCTTCTCCCTCGGGGAGAAGGTGGCCGCGAAGCGGCCGGATGAGGGGGTGTCGCGCGCTCGAAGCCGCGCTCAGCGTGCTCAGCGTGCTCTAAATGAGGCGATCAGGCCCTCGGCCATACGCACGAACTGCGTGCTGGGCCCTTCGGTTCCCACGGTCTGCACGCTGACGCGCGCGCCCTCGAACAGAAGCGATAGCGTATCGGCGAGCAGTTCGGCCTGGCCGATGCCGGCATCCCGGCACAATGTCACAAGGCGGTGGCGCTGGGCTTCCTTGAGCTCCTTGATTACAAGCCTCGCCGGATGGTCCGGCTCGGTCAGCTCAGCGGCGGCATTGGCCATGTCGCAGCCGCGGCCATCGGCATTGAGCATGGCAGCCGCCTTGCGAACCCAGGCATGAAGCTGCGCGAGCTTGTCGCCGGGAAATTCAACTTCGAAAGCCTCCCACATCGCACCGGCCTTGGCCGCGTTGGCGCGCAGGCATTCGACGATCAGTTCGTCCTTGGATTCGAAGTGACGATAGAGCGTCATCTTGTTCGTGCCGGCAGCTTCGGTGATGGCATCGACGCCAACGCCCTTGATGCCGTGCTTGTGGAACATGTCACGCGCCGTCTCGAGGATTCGATCCCGGGGACGTGAGCGTTCCACGACGCCGTCGGTCATCATGATCTCCTTTCGTTTCCTAAAAACCACGGCCACCTCTTGACTAGGGTGTTACCGGTCTGTAACTATGCAAATGTTACTTACTGGTAACACCTATGTCGCCCTCCGTCAATAACAAGGCCGTGAACTGGTCCTGCCAGATCGGAATGAGCGAAAAACTGCAATTCATGCGGCTCCGGCCGGTGAAGAGATGAAAAACGGTTCGCGAGCATGGGCTGCGAATCGACAGACAAGGAGCCGGCCAATGCCACAGCGCCGCGATCTTACCATAGATGAGGCCGTCCGGGATCCGATGATCCGGCTGGTCATGAAAGCAGATGGGGTCGACCCCCGCGCCTTCGAGAAGATGCTTCGCTCGCTTGCCGATGGGCAGCGTCATGGGGTGCCGTTGCTGCGTTCACGGCAAGAAAGCCGTGACGGGGGCGGCCAGTTGTCCATGGTTGCCAGCGCCTTCGGGCGGGCGAGAGCAGCCGGCGAGGCATGTGTGTCATGGTAAATTTCTTCATCCACCGTCCGATCTTCGCCTCGGCGATCGCCATCATCATGGTGCTCGCCGGGACGATTTGTTATTTCCTTTTGCCGGTTTCGCAGTTTCCCGACATCACGCCGCCGCAGGTCGTGGTCAGCGCGCACTATCCGGGCGCCAGCGCGCAGGTGGTCGCCGATACGGTGACGACGCCGCTGGAGCAGCAGATCAACGGCGTGCAAGGCATGACCTACATGTCGTCGACGAGCTCGAATGACGGCTCCTCGACCATCACCATCACCTTCGACGTCGGCTATTCGCTCAGCACCGCAGCTGTCGACGTGCAGAACCGCGTCTCGCAAGCCGCCTCGTCGCTGCCGGCCATCGTCAACCAGGGTGGCGTGACGATCAAGAAGCAGAACCCGAATTTCGTCCTCATCGTCAACCTGACCTCGCCCGACAGTTCGGTCGATCCGGTGGCGCTGTCGAACCTTGCCTATCTGCAGATCGTCGACCCGTTGAAGCGATTGCAAGGCGTCGGCGACGTGCAGATTTTCGGCGAGCGCCGCTATTCGATGCGCGTCTGGCTCGATCCCGACAAACTGGCCAATCTGGGCATCACCGCCGTCGACGTCCAGAACGCCATCTCGGAACAGAACGTCCAGGTGGCGGCCGGCAAGATCGGCCAGTCGCCGGCGCCGGCCGGCACCGCTTTCGAGATGCAGGTCAACGCCGTCGGCCGCCTGAGCGACCCGAAGGAGTTCGGCGACATCGTCGTGCGCGCCAACACCGACACCGGCTCGCTGGTGCGGTTGCGCGACGTCGCGCGCATCGAGCTCGGCGCGCTGCAATATTCGTCGTCGGCCTTCTTCGGCAAGGACCCGACCGTCGTGCTCGCCGTCTATCAGATGCCCGGTTCCAACGCGCTCGATCTGCAGCAACGCGTCAAGGACAAGATGCAGGAGCTGTCCGCCCGTTTCCCCAAGGGCGTCGCCTATGGCATGCACTACGACACGACGCGCTTCGTCTCGGCCTCGATGCATGACGTGCTGATCACGCTCGGCGAAGCGCTTGTACTTGTCGTCGCCGTGGTGTTCGTCTTCCTGCAGAGCTGGCGCACAACGATCATCCCGACCATCGCCATTCCGGTGTCGCTGATAGCGACGATGGTCGTCATGGAGATGCTCGGCTTCTCGCTCAACATGCTGTCCCTGCTCGGCATGGTGCTGGCCATCGGCCTCGTCGTCGACGACGCCATCGTCGTGGTCGAAAATGTCGAACGACAATTGGAGGCGGGCCTCAAACCGCTGGCGGCGACAAAGGCCGCGATGGCTGAAGTCACCGGCCCGATCATCGCTACCACGGCGGTGCTGATGGCGGTCTTCGTGCCCGTCGCCTTCATTCCAGGCGTCTCCGGCAAGCTCTACAACCAGTTCGCGCTGACGGTAGCGATTTCGGTCGGCATCTCGGCCTTCAACTCGCTGACGCTCAGCCCGGCGCTGAGTGCGGCCTTCCTGCGCCATGGCGGCCCGACGCAATTCGCGCCGTTCCGCTGGTTCAATGCGGGCTTCGACAAACTGTCGCATGCCTATGCGCATGGCGTGCGCATCCTCATCCGGCTGCGCTGGATCATGCTTGGCCTGTTCGCGGCCGGCCTGGTCGCCACCTACTTCGTCTGGCAGAAGCTGCCGTCGACCTTCCTTCCGGTCGAGGACCAGGGCTACTTCTTCGTCGTCATCCAGTTGCCTGACGGCGCTTCGCTGGAGCGCACCGACGCGGTCGCTCAGAAGGCGCGCGACATCTTGCAGGCGACGCCCGGCGTCGACATTGTCGGCTCGATCAGCGGCCTGAACTTCCTGACCAGCGCGGCGCAGTCGAATTCGGCGGTCGAGTTCGCTATCCTGAAGCCATGGGAGCAGCGCGGCCCCGACCAGAGCGCATCGAAGCTCGTCGCCGACGTGCGCGGCAAGCTGATGCAGATTCCGGAAGCCTTCGCGCTGTCCTTCGATCCGCCTTCCATCCCGGGTATCGGCACCACGGGCGGCTTCGAATTCGTCGTCGAGGATCTGACCGGCCGCGGCAGCGTGGCTCTCAACGACGCGACGCAGGCTGTGATCGCCGAGGCACGCAAGCAGCCGGAGATCAATCCGCAGCAGCTGTTCTCGCCGTTCTCGACCTCGACGCCGCAGCTCAACTACAACCTCGACCGCAGCAAGGCCAAACTGCTCGGCCTCAACCTGCCCGACGTCTTCAACACGCTGCAGATCTATCTCGGCTCGCTCTACGTGAACGACTTCAACCTGTTCGGCCGCACCTTCCGGGTGACCATCCAGGCCGACAAGGATGCACGTGCGGGCGTGGCCGACATTTCGCGGCTCTATGTGCGCAACGCGTCTGGCGGCATGGTGCCGCTTAGCACGCTGGGCAAGCTGGTGCCGTTCGTCGGTCCGGAAACCGTGCCGCACTACAACAACAACGCATCGGCCTCGATCAATGGCGGTGCCGCACCCGGCTTCTCTTCGGGCCAGGCGGTCGCTGCCATGGAACGCGCCGCTGCCACCGCGCTGCCCAGGGATTTCGGTTTCGAATGGACCGGCATCACCTTCCAGGAGCTCAAGGCGGGATCGATCGCCTCGGTCGTCTTCGGCCTCGCCATCGTCTTCGTCTTCCTGATCCTGGCGATGCAGTATGAGAGCTGGGCGATGCCGTTCATGGTGCTCTTGGCGGTGCCGCTCGCTTTGTTCGGCGCCTTCGTGGCCCTGCTGCTGCGCGGCATGCAGATCGACGTCTACTCACAGATCGGCTTCGTCATGCTGATCGGCCTGGCGGCGAAGAACGCGATCCTGATCGTCGAGTTCGCAAGACGGCGGCGCGAGGAAGGCCTGACCATCGTCGAAGCGGCGATGGAAGCGGCACGGCTGAGGCTGCGGCCGATCCTGATGACGGCCTTCGCCTTCATCCTCGGCGTGCTGCCGCTGATGTTTGCGACAGGTGCTGGTGCTGCCAGCCGCCAGTCGATCGGCACCACCGTCTTTGGCGGCATGGTGGCGGCGACGGTGCTGTCGCTGGTTTTCGTGCCGGTCTTCTACGCGGTCATCGAACAGCTGCGCGAACGGCGCGGCGAAAAGGAACCAGCCAAGGGGCACCACGACGCCCCTGGCGAAGAAGAAATTGAACCGACCGCCGAGCCGGCGCTTCAGCCGCTCGCCCAGGCGGCCGAATAGGATTGGAGAACGATCATGCGTAGATGGAAAATCGCTTTAGGAGCCGCCGTCGCGATCGGCGCGGTCTCGGTGGCAAGCGTTCACCTGCTGAACCCGGGCTACCTCGGTGGCGGCACCGCGGGCGCCGCGCCCGCCCCGGCGGCCTTCGTCATGCCGGTGCCGGTGGTCAATGTCGTCAAGAAGACCTTGCCGATCTATCTCGACTACGCTGCGCGCGTCGAAGCGATCCGCAGCATCACGCTGCAGGCGCGCGTGCCGGGCTATCTGCAGGAGCAGACCGCCGCCGACGGCAGCGACGTGAGCCAGGGCGCCCTGCTCTACCGGATCGCGCCGCAGGATTATCAGGCAGCGCTGGACCAGGCGCAGGCGCAGGTGCAGCGCGATAACGCGACGCTTGACTACGCCCGCTCCAATCTCGGCCGCGGCACCGACCTTGCCAAGGCCGGCTACCTCGACAAGGACAGCTTCGACCAACGCACCAGCACCTTGCGCACGGCGCAAGCCGCCCTTGCCGTCGACCAGGCTGCGGTGCGGACGGCCGAGCTCAATCTCGGCTATGCCGAAATCAAGGCGCCGTTCAACGGCCGCATTGGCCGCAACCAGGCCTCGGTCGGCACGCTGGTCAGCGTCGCCGGCACGGTGCTCAACACGCTGGTGCAGCTCGACCCGATCTACGTGACCTTCAACCCGAGCGAGACCGATCTCATCCAGATCGCTCAGGCAAAGGCCGCCGGTCCGATCGCCGTCGATGTGCTGTTGCCCGGCGAGACGGTGCCCAGCCAGAAGGGCGAGCTCACCTTCATCGACAACACGATCGACCATTCGACCGGCACCATCACGGCGCGCGCCACCATCGGCAACGCCAAGTTCACGCTGCTGCCGGGACAATATGTGCGCGTGCGCCTGCATGTGAAGGAGCAGCCCAACACGCTGATGGTGCCGCAGGTGGCGCTCGGCTCCAGCCAGCTCGGCAAGTATCTCTACGTGCTGGGCAAGGGCAACACTGTCGACCAGAAGCTGGTGTCGCTTGGGCCGACCGACGGCGACCTCGTTTCCGTGACCTCCGGCATTTCCGAGACCGACCAGGTGATCACGGGCAATTTGCAGAAGATCGGACCAGGAATGCCGGTTTCTCCCTTGCCGCAACCGAAACCGGCCAGCTGATAACCCCCATCAGTTTCCGGTCCGACGGCGCCCTCGACACCCACGTCGAGGGCGCCGTTTCTTTTTCACGCAAGTCATGGAATTGCTCCGAGCAACTCGACCAGCCCGACGATATCCGCACGCTCAGACTTCGCCGGCAGCATGAAAGCGCAATAGGGTTGACCTAGGCGCACAGAAACGGATGACAGCGCGATCAACCGGCCTGCTTCAAGGTCGGCGCCGGCCATGATCCTCTGGCCAAGCGCTATCCCCAACCCCAGCCGTGCCACGCCGATCGCCAGGCTGGAAAGCCCGACGCGCCGGAGCGCGGCAGCGACTTCGAATACCGCACCGACCTGCGGTCGGACAGCGATCCGAATTATGACGGCGTGGCAAAGCTGCTCGAGGGCCGCGACCCAGAGGCGAAAATCCTGCGCATCACGGCCGGCACGCTGAACGTCTTCCGCGGCAAGAACACCGCGCACCGGGTCACCACCGTCGAGGGCAATCGCGAACGCATGATCGCGGTGTTTTCCTATTATGAGCGCCCGGGCGTCATGTTCAGCGAGGAGGACCGGATCGGCTTCTACGGCCGAGCGGCCTAAGGCGCGGCCATAAAAATCCTGCAGCACCCACTTGTTAGATTGTCGACAAACTGATTGTCTTGCATAATCTTCCGGGAGTGATGCATGGCAAAGCTGGATTTCAGTCCGATCGCGGACACGACCCGCAGGGCGGAGATCGTCGCCCTGCTGCGGCGAGCGATCCTCACCGGACAGCTGGAGCCGGGCCAGAAGCTGAACGAGCTGCGCATCTCCGAGCAGATGCGCGTGAGCCGCGCGCCGCTGCGCGAGGCGATGCGGGAGCTGGTGCAGGAAGGCATCCTGACCAGCATCCCCTATGCCGGAACCTTCGTCATCGACGTCACCGCCAAGGACATCGTCGACGCTTATTCGCTGAACAAGGTGCTCGACGAGTTCGCCATCGAGCTCGCCTGGCCGCAGCGCGACCGGCGCTTCTTCGACGAGCTCGACCATCGCCATGATGCGGTCAAGCAGGCGACACGGGCGCTGGACACCACGCGTCAGATCGAGACGGCGCTGCAATTGCATGGGCTGATCTACGAATGGGCGGACAATTCGGTGCTTCTGGAAACCTGGCAGCGGCTGACCAGCCGGCTGCAGATGTATTTCGCCCTGCATCAGCGGGCGCGCAACGAGGCGGTGCCGGCGCTCGACGTGCACGAGACCTATGTGGCGCTGCTCAAAGGCAGCCACATGAAGGCCGCGCAACGCCATGCGCGCGAACATATCGATCTCGATTTCGAAGAGCTTCTTGCCTATGCGCGCAGCCTCGAAAAACGGTTGCCGAAAGGCGCCTGACCAACATCCTGACAACGGACGGCAAAGTGAAGATCAAGAGCATCAAGGCCTATCATGTCGTGCAGCCCTTCGTGGACGGGCCTTACCGCATGTCCAAGGGACGGGTCGCCGACTGTTTCGACGCGGTGATCGTCGCCATCACCTCCGACAGCGGCGTCACCGGCTGGGGCGAAATGGCGCCGCTCGGCAATTTCTACTCGGCCGCGTTTCCGGCGGGAGCGCGCGCGGGCGTGCCGGAGATCGCGCCGCATCTGATCGACCAGGACCCACGCGGCCTTGCCGGCATCGGCCGTCTGATGGACACGGTGTTCAAGGGCCATCCCTACATCAAGTCGGCGCTCGACATGGCGTGCTGGGATCTGGCCGCCCGCGCGGCCGAGGTGCCGCTGGTGACCATGCTCGGCGGTCGCGAGAGCGATATGGCCGAGACCTACCGGGTCGTCACCCACGGCACGCTCGATCAGATGGCCGCGTTGGCCAAGAGGATCATCGCCGAGGGCTGCAGCCGTCTGCAGATCAAGGTCGGCGGTACTGTCCGCGACGACATCGAGCGGGTGAGCGCGGTCGCTTCGGCAGTGCCGAAAGGCACAGTGATCTTCTGCGACGCCAATGCCGGCTGGACGCCTTACCAGGCGCGCCAGTTCGCCGACGCCACGCGCGGCATCGACTACACGTTCGAGCAGCCGTGCACGACGATCGAGGAGAACATGTCGGTGCGCCGCATGCTCGACAAGCCGATGGTGCTGGACGAGAGCGTCACCTCGCTTGGCGAGATGCTGGAAATCCACCGCCGGGGTGCTGCCGACGGGCTGACGCTGAAGATCTCGCGGCTGGGCGGCGTGACGCAGACGCGGCTGATCCGCGACGTGGCCGTCGACCTCGGCTTCATGATCACGGTCGAGGACACCGGCGGCGCCGAGATCGACACAGCGGCGATGGCGCATCTGTCGCTGTCGACACCGCAGGAGCGCCGGCTGCATGCCATCGCCTTCCACGAATGGGTCACGGTGCGCACGGCCAGGAACGCGCCGCCGGTGACCGGCAGCCATATGGGCGTTCCCGACGGCCCCGGCCTCGGCATCGACGTGGACCCGAATCTGCTCGGCGATCCCTTCTTCGAGATCGGCTGAGATGAAGATCACGCGTATCAAGGCAACGCCGATCAACTACCGGCTCGAAGCGCCTTACGTCTGGGTGTTCGGCGAACTCGACGGTTTCTCGCCGACCATCGTCGAGGTGGAGACCGAGGATGGGCTGGTCGGCATCGGCGAGGCGCCGACGCCGGGCGCGGCGGCCGTCATCAACGATGTGCTGGCGCCGCGGCTTATTGGCCGCGACGCCTTCGACATCGCCGGCGCCGAGGAATGCTGCCTGCCCTTCTGGAGCGGCGTGCAATCGATCAACGACCGCACCCGTATCATGGCCTTCGGCGCCATCGAGATGGCGCTGTGGGACCTGCGCGGCAAGGCGTGGAAGCAGCCGCTTTACCAATTGCTCGGCGGCGCGGTGCGCAAGGACAT
>JAEKLU010000009.1 GCA_019509685.1 Mesorhizobium sp.
TGAACGAGGCCGGGCTGAACGCCGCCATCGCCGGCCATTACGGCGTGCCGGTGATCTACGCCTCGGGCGACGACGTGGCGACCGCCGAGATCCGCGACATCCTCGGCGACATCGAGACGACGACGGTGAAATGGGCGTATGGCACGCGCTCCGCCCGCACCCTTATGCCGGCCGCCGCTCATAAGGCGGTGCGCGAAGGCGTGAAGCGGTCGATCGCCCGCATCGGCGAGGCCAAGCCGTTCCGGCTGAAGGGCCCCCTCGCACTCGAGGTCCGCTTCCGCGACCGCCTGAAGGTCGAGCACCTGACCTATCTGCGCTTCATCACGCAGGTCGACACCTACACCATCCGCTACGAGGCGGAGGATGCCATCGATATGTCGAAATTCCTGATGTTCCTGCTCGGCTGAAGCGCCACGGCCACGATGTGGCGGTCAAATGCGTTGGGCCGCTCGCCGAACCCAACGCATTTGACCGCCATCTAAGGTGCGAAATTCAGGTCCTCTGCAGTCGCTATGGCTGCCAGGAACACCGCGTATCCATTTGGGTGGAGGCGCGGCAACCCATCGCGACCGAACATCTCCCGTGCTGCCCCAAAAGTAGCCAGGAGGTCAGGGCGCCGAACCAGAAAATTCCGACCAGCCTCTTCGGCCAAGTCTTTTCCGAAATAGCAGAGCAGGAAAGGTATCGCCGTTTGGATCCCAAAGGAGGGGACGTCCCGCTCGATCAGCGATCGAGCCATCGCATCCAGATCGGAGAATCGGTCGAAGTAAGGCAGGATTATCTCGTGGCACGCAGACACAGCATCGGTGACGATCTCCACTCTCGATCCCGGGCCGGCCAAATTCCATTCCAGCCATGCCTGCGGATCGACCAGATTGCCGATCTGACCTCCAGCTATCCCTCGATATCTCTCCTGTCTCCGATCCCATGGCCAATCGCGGGTGCTCGCCCACTCTGCCAATCGGCGCGAAGACACACCGCCGTGCAGCCAAAGGGCCACATACTCACCGGCGACGTTGTTGTGGCTCGATTGGAACTGGATTTTGAACACAAGATCCCCATCGCGGCGGCTGAGATGGGGACCACTTCTTGCGTATCTGAAACCCTCCTTGGTGAGGTCGGACGCGATGGTATCGCAGGCCTGCAGGTAGATGTCCCGAGGCGGCTCTTCCGCCCTTGGGCTGGGCGATCCATGCGCCTCTCCAGCACGTGCCTTCCTAGCCGCCATGGCAGCGAAGAATTCCGCGGTCTTCCGAAAGACAGCCCGCATCGGCGGCCCCCTCAGATCGTGAACAGCGAGCGCAGCGTTCCTTCCAGGTCGGGATCGGGGCTGGAGCAGACGGCCAGCACCGTGGCGTCGCCCTCGCCCACCGAGATGTAGGCATGGCCCATGGTGCTGTCGATGTAGATGCTGCCGCCCTTTTCCAGCCGCACCGGCGAATAGTGGTCGGTGTGCACCTCGATCGCCCCTTCCAGGACGTAGATGAACTCCTCCCCCGAATGGCGGATCAGTGGGCCGAACTCGGCGATGTCGCGGGTCTTCACCCGGCCGATCTCCGGCACCATCCGCTTCCGCTGCAACTCGGTGCAGAGATACAGGTAGTCGTAGTTCGGGGTGACCTGCAGCAGCCCCTCCCCCGGCTGGCTGATCGACCGCCGGGCCAGGGCCGCCCCCGATCCCGCCGGCGGCGCCAGCAGCTCGGCCAGGTTGATGCCCAGCCCCTCGCTGATCTGCAGCAGCTTGTCGTAGGTCAGCGACATCTGGTCGTTCTCGACCTTCGATAGGGTCGAGACCGCCACCCCGGTCCGCCGGTTGACGTCCTGCAGCGTCCAGCCGTGCCGGCGCCGCAGCGCCTTCAGGCATTCCCCGAGCTTGGGCTGATTGGAGGACATGCGCGGACCCGGCCGATGGTTGGTCGATCACCCTATGTCGAGTGCGGCCTTATCGCAACAACCACGAATTTTCCGATACGATAAACTATTTGACATAAGCACTATCGCCTCACACTCTTCGGCCAAATAGGGAGCTGCCGGATGGATGTCGTCGACATCGCCGTGATCGGGGGAGGCATCGCCGGCGCGTCGCTGGCCCGGGCCGTTGCGGACGGCTGCCGGGTGCTGCTGCTCGAGCGCGAGAGCCAGGCCGGCTACCACTCCAGCGGCCGGTCCGCCGCCCTGTTCTCCGAGACCTATGGCAATGCCGTGGTGCGCGCCCTGTCGACCGGCAGCCGCGAGTTCCTGCAGGCTCCGCCGGAGGATTTCGCCGGTTTTGTCCTGACCCGCCCGCGCGGCGCCATGCATGTCGGCGAGCCGGGCCAGGAGGCAGCGATCCGCGGCCGGGCGGAGGCGCTGGCGGCCCTGGTTCCGAGCGTACGCGAGCTCGGCGCCGCCGACACCGTGTCTCGGTTCCCGGTGCTGCACCGCGTCGGCGGCGCGGTGTTCGAGCCGGAGGCGCTGGATCTCGACACCAATGGGATGCTGCAGGGATCGCTGCGCGGCCTGCGGCGGCGCGGCGGCGAGGTCCGCACCGGAGCCGAAGTCACGGCGCTGGCGCCGCTGCCCGGCGGCGGCTGGCGGATCGAGACCACGGCCGGCGCGGTTGAAGCCGGCATCGTGGTCAACGCCGCCGGGTCCTGGGCCGATGCGATCGCCGCCCTGGCCGGGGTCGCACCGGTCGGGCTGGTGCCGAAGCGGCGCACCGCCTTCCTGTTCGACGCGCCGGGCCATGAAGTCGACGGCTGGCCGATGGTGGTCGACCTGGACGAGACCTTCTACATCAAGCCGGATGCCGGCAAGCTGCTGGGCTCCCCCGCCGACGAGACGCCGAGCCCGCCCTGCGACGCCCAGCCGGAGGAGATCGATGTCGCCATCGCGGTCGACCGGATCGAGCGCGCGACCACGCTGCAGATCCGGCGGCTGACCCATC
>JAEKLU010000248.1 GCA_019509685.1 Mesorhizobium sp.
AAGGCGTGTTGATCGTGCTCGCCGCGCTTTTGATCCTCAACGAGGTCTGGCGCTCCTGGCAGACGCCGGCGCCGCTCGAGCAGCCCTGGGAAGGCCTTGCGGTCAACGGCGTCGCCACCGTGATCAATGCCTTCTGGGCCTGGACGCTGATCCGTGCCGGCAGGGCCGAGAAGTCGCCGGCCCTGGTTGCCGACGGCAACCATATCATGACCGACGTCGTCACCTCGGTCGGCGTTTTCGGCGGCCTGGTCGGGGCAATCCTGACCGGGTGGCAGATCCTGGATCCGGCACTCGCGGTGATCGTTGCGCTCAACATCCTGTGGCAGGGCTGGCATGTCATCGGCTCGTCGATGAACGGCTTGATGGACCGCGCCGTCGATCAGCAGGAGCACATGCACATCCGCGATGTCATCTCGGCCAACTGCAAGGGCGCGCTGGAAGTGCATGATTTGAAGACCCGCATCGCCGGGCGCGCCACCTTCATCGAATTCCACCTGGTCGTCGACGCCGACATGTCGGTCGGCGCCAGCCATGTCATCTGCGACCGCATCGAGGATGCGCTGAAAGCCGAGATCCCCTCGGTGCGCGTCACCATCCATGTCGAGCCCGACGACGAGGCGAAGCTGCCGAAGGGCACGACGGCGGTGCCTTTCGCGTAAGGCCATTACCACGTTTCGTCGACGAGACCCTTGATGCGCTCAAATTCCCGCTGATGCGCTCAAATTCCCGCATATTGCGGGTTATCAGCGTGAGATTTCGAGCGCGTGCCTGCCCGCCGATCAATGCATCGTAGGGACCAATGGGGGTTCCCAATGTCGCAAGCCCTGCGCGTATTTCCCCGGCATGTCTCGCGTCGTCCCGGTCGAATTCAAGTACAGCGAATTGCAGAGCTTCAATCCGTGCCAAGTTTTGAGCCCTTCGTTGGCTCTTTTCAGCCCCGTAATACAGCTCATGTACAACGATAGCCGATAGAGCAAAGTCCTTCGGCGCATGCCGTTTGAGCAGCCCCAAAAGACCTTCATCGCCCGCCATGATCGCTATGACGGCATTGGTGTCGAGCAGGTAGATCACTTGAAGAGATCATCCAAGGCAGGTCGATCCTGGCCATTCTGACCTTCAAGCGCCGCCTCGATGAAATCATCGTCAACTGGTCCGATCACTTGGTCGAGCCATGCCCAATCCTGCGCAAGGGGCTCCAAGATGACGGTTTGCCCATGTCGACGGATCGAAACTTCGTCCGTTTCAAAACGAAATTCCTTGGGCAGGCGCACAGCCTGCGACCGGCCGGACCAAAACACCTTTGCTTTGTCCATATGCTATCCTCAGATGAGATATGGCAAAGATATATGCCATCTTCGCGCCTGGAACAAGAGCAGCTTACGGCGCGCAGGCCGACTGCGGCATCGGCTCCAGCCGATACACCTTGTCGTCCGACTTGGTCTTGCCATTCGCCGCCTTCGAGCAGAGATCGACCACCGCCACCGCATTGTTGGGGTTGGCCAGCATCATCGTACCGTTGGCGCCACGCTTCAGGTAAATCTCCTTCTGCGAGATATCGCAGGAAAAATTACTCATCTTCGCGCTTGCCGAGCAGCGCCACTGATCGGCCTCGCCCTGGCAGGAATAAGTCTGCGTGACTTTGGCGCCCTTCTGCCTGGTCGTGACCGAAACGGCAATGTCGGCGCCGTCTGGCCAATTCGCCTTGTCGCCGTCGGCGGCGAAGGACGCCAGTTCGATCGGACCGCGGAAGACGCGGATCGATTGCGTCATCTGCTTCGGATGCGACTTCAGATGCGCGTCATCGTAGTCGCGGCCGTAGCAGAAGGGCTGGTCGGGCTTCAGCCGCACACGCAGCGGGTCGCCGAGCGACGGGTCGATCGGATCGATGCGCGCGAACTCCGCCTTGCAGGTGTCGGCCGGCATTGGATCGAGCTTGAAATTGTCGTCCTCGCTACCCAGCTGCTGCCTGGCGTATTCCGCCTTGCTCATCGATTCCGACGCATCAGGATCGAGAAAAACGTCCGGCGACAGGCCGGAGAGCAGAAGCTTGCCCTTGTCGTCGACCTTCAGAGAGGCAAGCGAGCGGTCGCAATCCATGCCGCAGCCTATGCCGCTCGAAGGGTCGCTCGGATCGCTCTTGTGGCACCAACTGCTCGCCCATTCGGGCTTCTTGGCGCCGCGCACCATGGTGGTGAGGAAGCCGTTATAGGACGTGTCCTGGTTGGCGGTGGGGTCTTCGTTCGGCCGGCTGACCGGGTCATGGCCGTAGAAGAAGAAAATGCGCGCCACCTTCTGATGCGGATGCGCCTTGAGATGGGCGGCATCGTAGACGCGGCCGAAGCAGACATCCGCGCCGGTTGGGCTCAATTCGGGGAGATTGGGCGGCTGTTCGGCACGCGCTGCGCCGGCAAGTGCAAAAAGGGCGGCGCCAAACAGCGCACTCGTCATGGTCCTCGATGTCATGCGATCCTCCTCCCACCGACAGGACGACGATTATGCTAGTCTAGGAGCACGCCTTGGGCCACGCAAAATTGCGTGGCCGGCGAGCAAGGGAGGATGCAATGCTGCGCCGTGACATTTTTCGCGCCGGTCTGGCGGGGGCGGCCGGCCTTTTCGGTCTCAGCCGTGCCAATGCGGCCGTAAGCAGCGAGAAGCCCAAGGTCGTCTATCACCTCAGCGATGCCGACAAGGTCAATTTCGTCCTCGGCAACATCAAGAACCACTATGAGGGTACCGGCGGCAATGTCGATATCGCGCTGGTCGTGCATGGACCCGCGCTTGCCGCCTTCAAAGCCAAGGCTGCGTCCGGCGCAACGTCGAGCCGGTTCGCCGGCCTCGTCCAGCAAGGGCTCGCACCGCAAGCCTGCGGCAACACCATGCACAGCATGGAGATCGCGTTGACCGACCTTTTGTCCGGCTTTGCGGTTGCCGAGAAAGGCGGCGTCGTGAAACTCGCCGAGCTGCAGCACCAAGGCTATGTCTATCTTAGGCCTTAAGCCGCGGCGGGCTTGAACGCCGGGCCTGCAATGGCCTACGAAGGACGACAGTGCGGAGGCCAGCCCATATGACGACACTTGTCATTCCAGACCTTGCCGGCAAGGCGGTGCTGGTCACCGGCGCCTCGACCGGCATCGGCGCGGCTCTGGCATTGGCCTATGCCAAACAGAAATGCCGTGTCGCGTTGCATTACAATTCCAGTCGCGAAGCCGCAGAAAACCTCGCCAAAAGCATCCGCGACGACGGCGGCGACGTGTTCCTGACAAAGGGCGACTTTTCGATAGCCGCCGATGTCGAGCGCGTCGTCGAAGAGAGCGCTGAGCATTTCGGCCGGCTCGACGGTCTGGTCAACAATGCCGGCGGCATGCTTGGCCGCGTCGCCTATGCCGACCAGACCGAAGCGCATTACGACGCCGTGATGGACCTTAACGCCCGCTCGGTGCTGACGGCCTCGCGCAAGGCGATCCCGTGGCTGAAGCGCCAGGGCGGCTTCATCATCAACACGTCTTCGATCGCCGCGCGCAACGGCGCCGGCGGCGGCGCCGGCCTCTACGGCTCGTCCAAGGCCTTCATCTCCAACGTGACGCGCGGCCTGGCCAAGGAATTGATCGGCTTCGGCATCCGCGTCAACGCGGTGGCGCCAGGCACCATCCTGACACCCTTCCATGAGCGCTATTCGTCCGCGGAGCAGGTCAAGGCGATGGTCGCGACCATTCCGCAAGGCCGTGCCGGAACGCCGCAGGATTGTGTCGGCGCCTATCTGTTCCTGTCATCCGACGTTTTGAGCGGCTACATCATCGGCCAGGTGATCGAGGTCAATGGCGGCCAGTTGATGCAATGAGCCACCGACTGCATACTGGGCAGCGCGTGCAACCTCGAGGGAGAGCAAGGGAATGTACGGACTGATCGGCAAGATGCGGGCGGCGCGCGGGCAGCGCGATGCGGTCATGGACGTATTGCGCGAAAGCACCGGCGCGCTGCCCGGTTGCCTGAGCTACATCATCGCCACCGACCCGGTCGATGCCGACGCGATCTGGGTGACCGAGGTGTGGACCGACCAGGTCAGCCACAAGGCCTCGTTGCAATTGCCGGAGGTCCAGGCCGCGATCGCCAAGGCGCGCCCCTTCATCGCCGGCTTCGAATTCCAGGTCGAAACCCATCCGGTCAGCGGTTTTGGCCTGCCTGCGTCCGAAAAGGCCGGCTGACGCTGGGAGGCGCCCTCTGTCGTCTGTTTGGAGCACTTTGATGCGGACCGTAAGCATCCAGCATGCCAAGGCGATCTATCGCGTCTTGTAGACCAAGCCGCCAACGGTGAGCCGTTTGTCATCACCAAGCCAGGTAGACCGTTGGTCAAGGTCGTGCCTATCGACCAACCTGCCGCTCCACAAATGCGACGGATAGCAGCTATGCAGCGCTCCCTGCGAGCCGCTCCGGAAGGAAGTCGACGAAGACGCGGACCTTGGGCGAGAGATGGCGATTGGATGGCCATAGCATCCGGAACTGGCCGCGGCCGTCGACATGGTCGTCAAGCACGCTGTGCAGCTTTCCCTCGTTGAGCGCGTCGCGCACCAGGAAATCGGGCATGCAAGCGATGCCGAGGCCGGCAATCGTGGCGCCCTTCAACGCCTCCATATTGTTGCAGGTCAGCATCGAGCGTATCTGCGGTTCGGCGCTTCCGGTGATGAATGGCCAGTGGAGCAGCCTGCCGCTGTTGAGGAAGCGGAAGTGTATGCCGAAATGCCGCCCCAGATCCGCCGGCGTGTCGGGCGTGCCGTGGCGATCGAGATAGGAAGGCGCCGCGCACAGCAGCATCCGAAAGGGCGCAACGGGCCTCGACACCAATCGCGAATCGGGCAGCTCACCGCTCCGGATCGCCACATCGATACCCTCTTCGATGACGTCGACGATGCGGTCGTTGAAATCGAGGTCGAGCTCTATCTCCGGATAGCGCGCCATGAATTCCGACAGCACCGGCAAAAGCAGATGATAGGTGACGATCGGCGCCGTGACGCGAAGCCGCCCGCGCGGCGTCTCACGCGTACGCGACAGCATCGCCTCGGCATCGTCGATGTCGTCGAGGATGCGCTTTACGCGCTCGTTGAACAGTAGCCCCTCCTCGGTGAGGCTGATGCGCCGCGTGCTGCGCTGCAGGAGCCGCACGCCCAGTTCCTGCTCCAGCCGGGCCACGCTCTTGCCGACCGCGGAAGCGGAGATCCCGATCGCCCGGCCGGCCGTGACAAAACTGCCGTGTTCGGCGGTGCGGGCGAAAGCCAGAAGGCCGTTGAGACGATCCATGGCGCGAACCTATTCGAGCATTCCTCTCCGGTATGAACGGAGATCTAATACCATTTTGCCGGAACTGTCGCCAACCTATGTTGCCGCTGTAACCACCCATGCCCGACCAACCGGCACGTCGGCACGCTGCCGCAGATAGGTAAGAATCCATGATTTCGAATGTCGAAAACCGCTCGGCTGGCAGATGGCTCGTGCTGCTCTCTGTATGCCTCGCCGCCATGACTATGCCTTTGACCTTCACCGGCCCGGCGGTCGCACTGTCGAGGATCGCGGCCGATCTCGGCGGCAGCCCCATCGCGCTCAACTGGGTCACGAACGCCTTCATGCTGACCTTCGGCGCCAGCCTGATGGCCGCCGGCGCGCTCGCCGACAGCCAGGGTCGCAAGCGGATCTTCCTGATTGGTCTCGCCATCTATGTCCTTGCCTCGCTGGGTTCGATGCTGGCGCCCGATATCGTCTGGTTCGATATGCTGAGAGCCGCGCAAGGCATCGGCGGCGCGGCTGCCTTTGCCGGCGGCGCATCGGCGATGGCCCAGGAGTTTGACGGGCCGTTGCGGTTGCGCGCCTTCTCTTTCCTCGGCACCAGTTTCGGCATCGGCCTCGCCTTCGGTCCGGTCGTGTCGGGCCTGCTCATCGATGCCTATGGCTGGCGGGCAATCTTTGTCCTGGTCGCCGTCCTCGCCGTGGCCGCCGCCCTGCTTGGCCTGCGCTTCCTGCGCGAGACGCGCGATCCGGACGCGAGAGGCGTCGACTGGGCCGGCGCCATTACCTTCACGGCCGCGCTGGCCTTGCTGACCTACGGCGTGCTGCAGGCCCCGCAAAGCGGCTGGACCGATCCTTTGATCATCGCGCTGCTTGCCGCTGCCGTCATCAGCTTTGCCGCTTTCGTCCTCGTCGAACGCAATGTCGCCCGACCGATGCTGGACCTGACCCTGTTTCGTTACCTCCGCTTCGTCGGCGTTCAGTTTCTGGCGGCGGCACCCGCCTATGCTTTCGTCGTCCTGCTGGTGCTGTTGCCGGTCCGCTTCATCGGCATCGAAGGCATGAGCGAGGTCAAAGCCGGGCAATTGATGATTTGTCTTTCCGGTCCACTGCTGGTCCTGCCTTTGCTGGCCGGCCAGATGGCGCGCTGGATCGCGCCGGCCGCGATCTGCGGCATCGGCCTCTTGGTCGCGGCCGCGGGTCTTGTCTGGCTGAGCCGGGTTCCGCCGGCAGACGCCGCCCTGGTGGCGCCGCTGATCTTGATCGGCGTCGGCATCGCCTTGCCATGGGGCCTGATGGACGGGCTCGCCGTCAGCGTCGTGCCGAAGGAACGCGCCGGCATGGCGGTCGGCATCTTCAACACCACCCGCGTCGCTTGCGAAGGCGTTGCGGTGGCGGTCGTCACGGCAACACTGTCAGGCATGACCGCGGCCCGCCTCGCTACAGAAGGCGCGGCTTCCCCGGCGAACGTGGCGGCCGCGCAATTGCTGGTGACCGGCAATGTCGGCAAGGCGTCGCAAGCACTGCCGGCGGCCGGCGCGGCCGATCTCGTGCGCGCCTACGAAACCGCCTTCGACGGATTGCTGATCATCCTGGCGGCGATCACGCTCGCCACCGCAACGATCGTCTTTCTCAGCCTGCGCGGCGGGTCGACCACACCGCAGGAAATGGCGCCGCTAGCGGCCTGCCAGGAAGGATAACTCCCTTCATCAGCTTATGTGGAAAGACGTCAGCTGATGACCAGCCTCGCGATCCGATCGCCGTCGAGCGTGAAGGCCATGTCGCCTTCACCGTTGAAGCCGTTTCCCGTCACCGCGACACGGGCATGGTAGATGCTGTCGCGTTCCGCGACGTGTACGATGCGCAGATTGGATTGCACGCCGATATTGTCCGACTGGTTCCAGCGGGAGATCCCATCACGGCCGCGGAAATCGCGGCCCCAGTCGCTGAGGAACGCATCGTCGGTGAACGTGTCGAGAAAGGCTTGCGTGTCGCCTGCATTGGTGGCCTCGACAAAGCGGCGGATCGGGTCGGGCGTGGTCATCAGTCCAGTCGCTTCATCAGGTCTTCGTCCAGCCATCGGCCGAAGAAATAGACAAGCTGCTTGTGCCACCACGGCCAGTCATGGCTGACATCGCCGCCCCAATAGTCGATCCAGGCCGGGATCGACTTGTCGCGCAGGATCTGTTCCAGCTCGCGCGTTTCGACCAGCATGCGCTCTTCCCAGGCGCCTTGCCCGCAGCAGAAGATCAGCCGCAGCGCTCTGAGCCGCCCGAGCAGCTTCTGGTCGACGATGCCCGGCAAATAGTCGAGCGGCGAGTTGTAAAAGATGCTGCCCTCCAGCGTCCGGCCGAAAAAGTCGCGGGTCGCGTAGACGCCGGACAGCGAAATCACGCCGCATGCCAGCTCGGGGAAGCGGAAGACGAAGTTCGACGAATGATAGCCGCCCATCGAGCAGCCGCTGAACAGTGGCTTCAAGCTGCGGCCGCCATTGGACTTGGCGGCGATCGTCTGCAGTTCCGGCAGCGCTTCTTCGCGCACATAGCGGAAATAGGCCTCGTGCCGGGCGATGCGATGCGTGGCATCGGCATGCTTGTTGAAGAAGGATTCCGAATCGATGCCGTCGAGCGTGAACAGCTGGATGCGGCCGGTGTCGATGAATTCGGCGAGTGCCGCGACCCCGCCGGAATCCTCGAACTGGTAGAAGCGCCCCTGCGAGGTCGGGAACACGACAACGGGCCGCCCGGCATGACCGTAGCGCTTGTATTCCATGTCGCGGCCGAGATTGCGGGTATGAGCCTTGTGATAGGAGACGTCCATCGCTCAGGCCTTTTCCGCGTGGATGTAATCGACCGCCTGGCGCAGCGCCTTCGGATCCCTCGAACGCATCTGGTAGGCGTAGTTGCCCATGGCGCGGCTGAAAACCTCTTCGATGGCCTGGTGATGGACGATCTTGTCGCCGTGCGCGGCTAGCACGTCCGCATGGCTGTGCAAATAGTCGATGTGGCGCTTGCGGCTGGCATAGGCGGTAAAATACTTGCCCTTGTAAGGGCCGCCGGCGGCATCCTTGACCACCATGTCGGCCCAGGCCGCGTAGACATCGATGTCGAACGTGTAGTTGATCGCGTCGGTCATCCAGGCGCCGGGCGGGCGCATGTTGACCTCGAGCGCGATGACGCGATCGTCCTTGGTTTCGAACAGCTCGATGTGGAAGAAGCGCTCGCGCACGTCGAACGCTTTCAGGATTTTTCGCCCCGCCTCCTCAACCGCCGGGCTGATTTCGGGAAAGCAGGTGTAGCTCATGTGGCGGTCGTTGTTGACCGCATCCATGATGCTTTGATCGTAGCGATGGCTGGCCGCCAGCACCACCTCGCCATCGCGATTGACCAATCCGTCGAAGGTCACCACCAGCCCCTCGATGAACTGCTCCATGACAAAGGTCACGCCCTCCGGCTTGTCGCGGAAGAACTGGTCGAGCTCCCTGCCGTTGGAGATCTTGAAGGTGTTGGAGGCGCCGGAGCCAGTATCCGGCTTCACCACCACCGGATAGCCGACGCGGCGGATGAACGTCATGGCCCCAGTGCGATCGGAGCATTTGCGCTGCGGAATGGTCTCGACGCCGCTCTTGCGGAAGAAGGCGCGCATGCGGCTTTTGCGCTTCAAATTCTTCACGAAATCGAGCTTGGTGCCAAAAATGTTGAAGTCGGTGCGGATGTTGGCCTCGAGCTCCAGCCAGTGCTCGTTGAGCGACTCGAAGCGGTCGACGCGGCCCCATTTGTGGATGAAATACCCCATCGCCCGGAACACCAGGTCGTAATTCTCCATGTCGGCGATCCGGTAATATTCGGAAAGCGCCGCTTTGAGCTTGCCGTTCAGGCTCTCATAGGGCGCGTCGCCGATGCCGAGCACAGTGGCGCCGGCCTTTTTCAGCCGGTCGCAGAATTCGGCGCCGTTGGCCGGAAAATGCGGCGAGAAGAACACGAAATTCATGGATGACCCCTCCCCGGCTGCTGCCGTCTACGGTCAAGTCTGGCGCATTTGCCGCGCCTGGGAAAGAGCTTCCGCCTTAGGAAAGTATGCGGCGGACCGCGCTCCGTGATGCGCCGCGCTTGCCTCCGCCGGGCCGCTCCTGTAAGAGAGCCACCATGACAATGCGTGTCCGCTCCATCGCTTCCGCTCGCATCGGCTTTGCCGGCGAGACCGCGCGCGCGCTCGCTTCGACCCTGCTTCTTCTCGGCCTTATCGGCGATCGCCGGGTTCGCTGAAGGAGCGCCCGGCGGTCGAACCGCCGCGCAAGCGCATGCTCCTTGGCAGTCACATCAAGCGAACGAAAATCTGGTAAAGGCGCCACTCGCCACCAATCCGTCTGAAGGCGGATCCGAGGGCCGCCGGGAGAAACGACGATGAACGCAAGAGAAGAAATTCGCGCAAGCGATGCCGAAACCGGCAAGCGCGCGGCCGGCCACATGCCGGACGCAGCCCGTAAGTACCAGCCCTACCCGACCGTCGGCCTGACCGATCGCACCTGGCCGTCGAAAGTCATCGACAAGGCGCCGATCTGGTGTTCGGTCGATCTGCGCGACGGCAACCAGGCGCTGATCGACCCTATGGGGCACGAGCGCAAGGCGCGCATGTTCGGCCTGCTGCTCGACATGGGCTTCAAGGAGATCGAGATCGGTTTTCCCTCTGCTTCGCAGACCGACTTCGACTTTGCCCGCTGGTGTATAGAGCAAGGCGGCGTGCCTCGCGATGTGTCGCTGCAGGTGCTGGTGCAATGCCGGCCGGAGCTGATCACGCGCACCTTCGAAGCGCTCAAGGGCGCGTATCGCCCGATCGTGCATTTCTACAATTCGACCAGCGAATTGCAGCGCCGCGTCGTCTTCGAAAAAGATGTCGCCGGCATCAAGCGCATCGCCACCGACGCCGCCAAGATGATCACCGACATGGCGGCCAAGGCAGGCGGTGGCTTCCGTTTCGAATACTCGCCTGAGAGTTTCACCGGCACCGAGCTCGAAGTCGCGTTGGAGATTTGCAACGCCGTCACCGAGATCGTGAAGCCGACGGCCGACAACAAGCTGATCCTCAACCTGCCGTCGACGGTCGAGATGTCGACGCCCAACGTCTATGCCGACCGCATCGAGTGGATGTGCCGCAACCTCGATAATCGCGAGAACGTCATCGTCTCGCTGCATCCGCACAATGACCGCGGCACTGGCATCGCCACCACCGAGCTCGGCCTGATGGCCGGCGCCGACCGTGTCGAAGGCACACTGTTCGGCAATGGCGAGCGCACCGGCAATGTCGACATCGTCACGCTGGCGCTGAACATGTACACGCAAGGCGTCGATCCGGAACTGGACTGCTCAGACATCACCCGGATGAAGGACGTCTACGAATACTCCAACCAGCTGAAGATACCGGAGCGCCATCCTTACGTCGGCGAACT
>JAEKLU010000249.1 GCA_019509685.1 Mesorhizobium sp.
ATTCCCGGGCTGACCGATCCGGAGTTGGAGCGCATCCTCGATTCGGCGCGCGCCGCTGGCGCCAGGGAGGCAGGCTATGTCATCCTGCGCCTGCCGCTCGAAGTGGCGCCGATCTTCAAGGACTGGCTGCTGCGCCACTATCCGGACCGCTACCGGCATGTGATGTCGCTGATCCGCTCGATGCGCGAGGGCAAGGACTACGATTCGGAATGGGGCAAGCGCATGAAGGGCGCCGGTCCCTACGCCTGGCAGATCGGCCGGCGCTTCGAGATCGCCGCCAAGCGGCTCGGCCTCAATGCCGAGCGGCGCACACTCCGGGTCGACCAGTTCGTTACCGGCGCCAATGCGAGCGAGCAGCTGATGCTGCTTTGAACATCATGCCGGGCGGCGAGAGCCCCCGGCGCAAAAATTCCGTCCGGCCTGTCCCCGGCCGTGAGACGGTGCCTTCCCGGTCCGACGCCCCATCCGACCCGGAAGGACTTGCGGAGAATCGGAGCCGATGCGAACCTCGCCGCACCATGGCTCGCGCGCGTTCCGATTCTCCGCTTCTCTTCGAAATGCTCGAGAAGCCCGACTTCTCCATCGAAACCAAGGCGATGGCGGAGGGCCTGTGGCCGGTGGCTGGCATGGATGAAGCCGGTCGTGGACCGCTTGCCGGTCCGGTGGTGGCGGCCGCCGTGGTGCTCAACCCCGCCAACATTCCCGAGGGCCTCGACGATTCCAAGCGGCTCACCCATCTGCAGCGCGAGGCGCTGTTCCTGAAAATCCTGGGTTCCGCGCTCAGTGTCTCGATGGCGTCGATCAGCGCCGAAGGCATCGACAACAGCAATATTCTGAAGGCCAGCCTGGAAGCGATGCGCCGCGCCGCCGCCGGCCTGTCCTTGCAACCTAAGCTGGCATTGGCCGACGGCCGCGACATTCCGCCAGGCCTTGCGTGCGAGGGCCGCGCGCTGATCAAGGGCGACCAGCGCTCGCAATCCATCGCCGCCGCCTCGATCATCGCCAAGGTGATGCGCGACCGCATGATGTGCGGCTGCGGCGGCCACCATGAACGCTACGGCTTCGAGGTGCATATGGGCTATGCGACGGTGCGGCACCGTACCGCCATCGAGGCGCATGGCCCAGTGGCAAGGCTGCACCGCGCGTCGTTCGCGCCGTTCCGGCTGGGCGGGGTTGAGGTGGCTGAGGAAGAGAGCTTCGCGGGATTGGAGTAGTTAGCTAATCTCCCCCCCATTGCGCCACGGCATGCACACATCTTCTGTAATTGGCGTGACTGATCGACCTGAGGCTTGATTGCCACGTGGTTCCCCCAATCCGTCGCTGCTTCGCAGCGCCACCTTTCCCCCCTCCGGAGGGAAAGGAAGGGAGCGCTGCTGGACAAGCGTTGCCGGCAAAAAGCTTGGCGCCTTTCCTCTACCCCGTCGATCGGGGGAGAGGTGGCTCGGCGAAGCCGAGACGGAGTGGGGGTCGACCAGCGCAGCATAAGACAATGCATGCGCCAAGCTGCTATGCACGCTATCGCCAAAGACCAGCCGCTTGGAAATGTGCGCATGCCGTATCCCATTGTGGGGGAGATTGGCCGCGTCTCCGCCGCGCTCCCCACAAACAAAAAAGCCGCCAGGTTGCCCGGGCGGCTTTTTTTGATGCGGTAACGGCTTCCACTCAGTTCAGCTTGGCCTTGACGTCCTGCAGCGCGGACTTGAACAGATCGGCGCCCGCCTTGGCGTCAACCTTGGCGGCAAGCAGCGCACGGGCGGCCTCGACGGCGATGTCGACGGCTGAGGCGCGCACTTCGCTGACGGCCTCGCGCTCGGCCTGGGCGATCTTCTGCTCGGCAAGCGCGGTGCGACGCGTGACGTAATCCTCGGTCTTCTGATGCGCTTCGGCAGCCAGCATCTCGGCCTCGCGCTTGGCCGCGGCGACGATGTCGGCGGCCTCCTTCTCGGCTTCCTTGCGCTTCTGCTGATACTGGCCGAGCAGCTGCTGGGCCTCTTCACGAAGCTTGCGGGCTTCTTCGAGCTCGCTGCTGATCTTGGCCGCGCGGGCGTCGAGCGACTTGGCAAGCATGCCCGGCACCTTCAGGTAGATGATGACGCCGAGGAAGATGATCAGGGCGATGGTTGCCCAAAGTGCCGCGAGTGATGTGGCGTCCATGATCTTACTCCTCACCGGCTCGCGGATTTGACGGCGGCCGCGATCTCGGCCTTGTCGGTCTTGCCGCCGACAAGCGCATCGACGATGGCCGACGTGGTGTCCTCGGCGATCGTGCCGACTTCCTTCATCGCCTTGGCCTTGATCGAGGCGATGCTTGCCTCGGCCGCGCCGAGCTTCTTGTCCAGCTCGGCCTCGACCTTCTTACGCGCGGTCTCCGCCTCGGCCTTGGCGGCGTCGCTGGCCTGCTGGCCGATCTTGTTGGCGTTGGCCTTGGCTTCCGCCAATGCCTGCTCATAGGCGGCAACAGCGGCGTCAGCCTCGCCCTTCAGCCTTGCGGCATGGTCAAGGTCCTGGGTGATGCGATCGTTGCGGACATCGATGATGCCGCCGAGACGCGGCATCACCACGCGCTTCAGGAACAGATAGAAGAGCCCGAAGGTGATGACCAGCCACAGGATCTGCGATGGGAAGGTCTTGGGATCGAACGGCGGGAACGCCTCATGCTCCGCAGCAGGCACCGCGGTGCCCGCATGCGTATCGCCCTCGGCCGCGGCCGGCGCTGTTTCTTGCGCAAAGGCAGATGTCACGAACATCTTATTCCCCTGTCCATACGGGGCCGCACCATGCGGCCCCTTTGTCAGCGCGCGCTTCTTACTTGGTGAAGACCAGCAGCAGCGCGATGAGGAGCGAGAAGATGCCCAGAGCTTCGGTAACGGCAAAGCCGAAGATCAGGCGGCCGAACTGGCCGTCAGCAGCCGACGGGTTGCGGAGCGCACCCGAGAGGTAGCTGCCGAAGATGTTGCCGAGGCCGATGCCCGCGCCGCCCATGCCGATGCAGGCGATGCCAGCGCCGATAGCAGCTGCTGCAGTTGCGTCCATTTCAAAACTCCTGTGTTGCTCTAGTCGTTGCAGTTGGTACGTTGGGTATGCTGGCGCCGGGGCGCCGGTCGAAATCGATCAGTGGCTCGGGTGCAGAGCGTCGTTCAGATACATGCAGGTCAGCACCGCGAACACATAGGCCTGCAGGAAGGCGACCAGCAGTTCCAGCGCCGTCAGCGCGACCGCCATGGCGAGCGGCAGGACCGAGCCGGCGATGCCGACGGCGCCGAGCGCGCTGAGGCTGACGACGAAGCCCGAAAACACCTTCAGCGTGATGTGGCCGGCCAGCATGTTGGCGAAAAGACGAACCGAGAGGCTGACGGGACGCGAGACGAAGGAAATGATCTCGATCGCCACCACCAGCGGCAGCAGATAGCCCGGCACGCCATGCGGCACGAACAGCTTGAGGAAGCCGAAGCCGTGCTTGGCGAAGCCGTAGACGACGACAGTGCCGATCACCAGCGCGGCCAGCGTGAAGGTGACGATGAGGTGGCTGGTGACGGTGAAGAAATAAGGGAACAGGCCGATCAGGTTGGCGACCAGCACGAACATGAACAGCGAAAACACCAGCGGGAAGAACTGCATGCCCTGCTTGCCAGCGGCGTCGCGCAGCATGTTGCCGACGAACTCGTAGGCCATTTCGGAAACCGACTGCAGGCGCCCCGGGATCAGTGCGCGGCTGGCGGTGCTCATGTAGAGGAAGGCGGACGCGAGGATGACCGTCGCGACCATGAACAGCGCAGAGTTGGTGAAGGAGATGTCGTAGCCGCCAATATGCAGCGGAATGATCGGATGGATCTGGAACTGGTGGATCGGGTCGACCTTGTCAGCAGCAGCCACTTTAAATCCCCGTCAAAGCCACAATCGGCTTCACTTCTCTAAACCCGCGCCAGAATGGCGCCACTTCATTGCTTCGGTTCGCGAGGCTTGCCGTCCTGTCCGAACTGCGCCACCTGTCCCGACGAACGCAGGACATTGAGCACGCCCGCGCCAAAACCCAACAACAAACCGACGATCAACCCAAATGGCGCTGTTCCCGCCAGCCGGTCGATGATCCAGCCTAAACCGACACCGACCACCACTCCGGCGATGAACTCGCTGGACAGCTTCAGTGCCTGACCGTAACCGGTCGCGGCGTTGGCTTCGCCTTTCCCCTCGGGCCGGTCCGGGCGCCTCGTCGCAAGCGATGCTTCGAGACTGCGCCGGCGGCGCTCAAGTTCGTCGTCGCGGATGGGGGCGTCTGGCTGCCTGCCGCGGCCGGTTTTCCCGGTTCCGTCTGGCCCGGTTTTGTCGGCCATCGCAACCCCCCTGCCCGGGCAGACGATTGCCGTCCGTCCGCTTCTAAAGTCGCCGGCAACATAGTTAGAGGGTCCGCGCCCGTCAAGCCACGGGCCGAACTTCAAAGCGATGTATTTTCGGCAGTTAAATCAATGGCTTATCGAGGTGCGACATCGTGCCCTTCACGGCCGCGTGAGGCAACGGTGCGAATCCGCGCGCGAAGGCGCGCCGATCGGTGCGCGAGGCGAGCCATGCGGAGGGGCGTTTGAGGTGTCGTTTAAGTGGTTCGGTTCGAACCAGCCTGGCGGCTCAAGTGGAGCCGCTTAAACGGCTCAGCTCCAGCCGCCGCCATAGGTGCGATAGAAGATATGCAGGCCGATCCTGGTCATCTTGTGCATGGCCCGCGCCCAGCCCGGATGGACGTAGTTGGCGTAGTAATGCGTCGACGAGCCGACCTCGGGAATGAAGATCTTGCCGGCCGTCACCGCCATGGCGACATCCTGCGCCGTCTTGTACGAAGCCTGGTCGGTGATGGTCTTCTTCCTGCCGTCGCAGGCAAAGGAGAACTGGCAGCGGTTGAACCAATCGTCGTTCTGGTAGACGACGCCGCAGATCGTCTTCGGATAGGCCGGGTTGCGGACGCGGTTGAGGATCACCTGGGCGACCGCGGCCTGGCCGCGAACCGGCTCGCTGCGCGCCTCGAAATAGATGCCCTTGGCGAGGCAGGCCTGTTCGGGTTTGGAAAAGACGCTCGCCGGCAGCGGGTTCTGCAGCCAGGCATGGTCGCCCTTGCCCATCGGCGGGATGAAGCGGCCATTGTTGGGCTCCTCGTCCTGCAGCAGGGCTTCGAAGGGCGATGCCTTGGCGTAGTCGGGCGCGGCCTGGGCATAGGCGGTGGCGAGGATGTCCGGCTTGTCGTTGTTGACCAGCGCGACAAGCGCCGCCGGCAAATCGGGATCCGGCTTCTTGTCCTCGCGCAGATGGAAGGCCTGGGCGATCTGGACTTCCTTGCCCTTGATGCCGGGCTTGGCGAAGGTGAGCTTGAGGTCGCTGTCCGTGCTTGGCCGGATCAGCGAGGAGGAGCGCTCGAAGATCGAGCCGGCGCTGAAATTTTTCGGCGGCGTGACCGGCGATATCTGGACGATGCGTCCCTTCTTGTCGGCGCGCACGACGCGGTCCTCGTCTGGCGTTACGCCGACGGCGCTGCCCTTGCCACGGAAGGCGACGGTGCCGACGCCCGGCAAGTTCATGCCGGAGCCGGAGATCGAGCCGGTGGTGGTGGAATCGATGAAGGGCATTTCCGCCGCATGCACCGAGCCGGCGGCCGATTTCTCGATATAGGCGTTCCAGCGGGCGTTGGGCGTTTCCAGCCCGGACAGCAGGCTCGCCATGTCCTGATAGGCTACGACCGACGGAAAGCCGACCCAGATGCCGAACCCCAGAACCAACTGTGGAAGGAAGGAACGTCTTTTCGCAACGGCGGCGGCGACAAGCCGCTTTTGAACGCGTCGATGCACGGAACTCTCCAGAACGCTACTGACCCCGGAGAGCGAAAGTGAAGCATTAACCTTGATGGCGGGTTAACGGCATCGATCATCTTGTCTTCATACTGATGGCAAGCCGGCTTCCTGCTTCTTTGTTTTGAAGATTCAGGATTGGCGCAGGAAGATCGGCCAGGCGATCGCCGCGCAAGCCGCGGCGGCCAGCCACACGCCTTGCCACGCAAAGAGCACCAAAAGCCACGGAATGGCGATCGGCACGAGGCAGAAGCCGATGAAGACGAAGCTGTTGGCGAGGCTGAGCGCGGTGCCGACATGGCCGGCGCCGGCCAGCGTTGCAAGTTCGGTATAGGCAACGCCATGCCAGGCCGAGACTGAGATGCCGGCGACGACGACCATGAACGGCAGCGCCATCATCAGTGCCGGTTGCGTGCCGACTGCCAGCACCAGCAGCCACAGCATCGCAAAGGCCAAGGCGCTGAGCGCGCTGCAGAGCCTCAGGAAGGACCGGCGGTTTCCGTGGCGGTCGGTGAAGCGGCCGCTCCAGACGCGCATCGTCATGGCGCCGGCCTGCACGACGGCAAGCGTGGCGCTGGTCACCCATGTGCCCATGCCGGCGAAGTCGTGCAGGAAGACCGACGCGAAGGTCAGCACCGCGACCTGCGGGAAGCAGAGCAGGCCTATGGCGATCGAGATGCGCCAGACTTCGATGTTGCGAAGCGGCGCCGGGCCGCTGGAGGTCGCAGCGGCGGCACCGCTGTACTCGGCCGGCGGCTCGTGCAGCCAGCGCCAGGCAAAGAAGGCAGCGATGGCGGAGACGGCCGCCAGCAGGCCGAAGACGGCGGCAAAGCCGAAACTCAAGGCAAGCGAGGGCAGCACCATCGCGCCAAGCCCGCCGCCGAGCGGCACCGCCGTCTGCCTGATGCTCATGGCAAAACCGCGCTCGCCTTCATGGAACCAGCCCATGATGGCGCGGCCGCTGGAACCGTTGACGCTGCC
This sequence comes from Mesorhizobium sp., assembly GCA_019509685.1. The sequence continues at coordinate 6,810 of JAEKLU010000249.1, forward strand.
ACCGAGCAGACCGACGACGAGCAGGCTTGCCGAAAGCAGCGCGACTCCTGGAACGGCGAGCGTTGTCGGCACGACGAGGATTGCCATGATGAGCAGCCAGGCCGCGGTCGCGCCGAGCCCGGTCAGGAGCACGCGGCGGTCGCCCCAGCGATCGGTGAGCACGCCCCATGGCAGTTCGCTGAGCGCAACGCCGAGGCCAAGAAGGCCAAGCGCCAGGCCAAGCTGGGCGTTGTCGAGATGATAGCCCTGGCGCATGGCCACGGCGGTGGCCGGAATGCCGGAGAAGGTGGCGGAGAAGCCGGCATTGGCGGCGACGCCGATGCCCAGCACCTTCCAGCGGTGATTTGGCCCGAAGGTGCGGCCCGCTGCGGTGGTGGCCCTCGCGGTCGGCTGGCAGTCGTCTCGTGCAATGATGGCAGACATGATTTCATTCCCGTGACGGCCGTTTGAGCGGGTTGACGGACGGGATGTAGCGCCATAACTTCATCCATAAAATCAGGAAGTTTTTGACTGACAATCCTGAAAAACAGGACGATATTATGCACCGCGTCACATTCGACCTCGATGTGCTGAGAACCTTCGTCGCCGGCATGGAACTGGGCAGCTTTGCCAAAGCGGCTGAACGGCTCGGACGCTCGACCTCGGCGGTCAGCGCCCAGTTGAAGAAATTGGAAGAGCAAGCCGCAACGCCGATCTTCCGCAAGGCGGGGCGCGGCCTGGCGCTCACCGAGGCTGGCGAGACTATGCTCGGCTATGCGCGGCGGTTGATCGAGCTCAACGATGAGGCTGCCTCGGCCATCCGCGGCATCGAGCTGGAAGGCTGGGTTCGGCTTGGCCTGCAGGAGGATTTCGGCGAAGCCGTGCTGCCCGACGTGCTCGGCCGCTTTGCGCGCGCCCATCCAAAGGTGCGTATCGAGGCGCGGATCGGGCGCAGCCATGATCTTGCCGAGCGTATCCTGTCCGGCAGCCTGGATATCGCGCTCGCCTGGCACGATGGCATGACCCTGCCCTACAGCCGGCATGTAGCCGATGTGCAGGCGCGCTGGATCGGCCCGGCCAAGCCGATTGCTGTCGGAGCAAATGACGGCGAGCCGTTGCCGCTGGTGGTGTTCGAAGCGCCCTGCCTGCTGCGCACCGTGGCGACGGCAACGCTCGACCGTGCGGGAATGCCCTGGCGCATGGCCTTTTCCAGCCCGAGCCTCGGCGGCATCTGGGCGGCCGTGGCCGCGGGCCTCGGCCTGACGATCCGCACCGATATCGGCCTGCCTGCCAATGTCAGGGCGATCGCGCCCGAGGCGGTCGGGTTGCCGGCGTTGCCGATGATGGCGCTGCACCTGCACCAGAAGGACGCCGAGCTCGATCCGGTGGCGGCCCGGTTGGCGGAGATTTTATTGCAGGCGGCGCTGGAGACGCTGCCGGAGGGAGCGGTGATAAAGGAGAGGCTGCGGGAGGTGGCTTAGGCCCTACGCGGGTCGTCATCACGGGCGAAGCGACGCGAAGCGGAGCGCAGACCCGAGGATGACGACTTGGTGGGGCGTTGGCGCCCCAACCCGTCAGCGCTTCTTCGCCCTGCCTGCAAAAGGGTTGTCCGAGGTGCGCAGCGCGATGCGGATCGGCACGCCCGGCATGTCGAAGGCCTCGCGCAGGCTGTTCGACAGGTAGCGCACATAGGATTGCGGCATGGCGTCCGGCCGCGAGCACTGGACGACAAAACCCGGCGGCCGGGTCTTGGCCTGCGTGACGTATTTGACCTTCAGCCGGCGGCCGGCGACGGCGGGCGGCGGATGGTGCGCGAGGATGCTTTCCAGCCAGCGGTTGAGCTTTCCGGTCGACACACGGCTGTTCCACACCTTGTGCGTCTTGATGACGGCGTCCATCAGCTTGTCGAGGCCGCGCCCGGTCTCGGCAGAGACGGTGACGGCCTGGATGCCGCGCACCTGCGGCAAGAGCCGCCCGGTCTTTTCGCGCAGCTCGGCAAGCAATTCCTGCGGGTTGTCGATCAAATCCCATTTGTTGAACGCGATCACCGGCGCCCTGCCCTCACGGATGATCAGATCGGCGATCTGCAGATCCTGCTTCTCGAAGGGTATGGTAGCGTCGAGCACGATGATGACGATCTCGGCGAAGCGGATGGCGCGCAGGCCGTCCTGCACCGACATCACTTCCAGCTTCTCGTGGATTCTCGCCTTGCGGCGCATGCCGGCGGTGTCGAACAGCTTGACCCGGCGGCCGCGCCAGTCCCAGTCGACGGAAATCGAATCGCGGGTGATGCCGGCTTCCGGCCCGGTCAGCAGCCGCTCCTCGCCGATCAGCGCATTGATCAGCGTCGACTTGCCGGCATTGGGACGGCCGACGACGGCGATGCGCATCGGCTTGGTATCGTCATAGGTTGCTTCGGCATCCGGATCGGCGATGTCCTCGCCGATCAGCACTTCGCTGGCGGCGGCCTCCTCCTCGGCCTCTTCCTCGTCGAAAGCGCGCTTCTCGCCAAGGGCTTCGATCACGGCGTCGCGCAGATCGGGCATGCCCTGGCCATGCTCGGCCGAGACCGGGATCGGTTCGCCCAGGCCCAGTTCCCAGGCCTCCAGCATGCCGCCCTGGGCGCCCTTGGCCTCAGCCTTGTTGGCGACCAGCACCACCGGCTTGCCGGACTTGCGCACGATCTCGGCAAAGGTGCGGTCGTCGGGCAACAGGCCGGACTTGGCGTCGATGGTGAAGAAGATCAGATCGGCCTCGCGGATGGCGATCTCGGTCTGCTGGCGCATGCGGCCGGGCAGCGTCGAGGCCGCGGCATCCTCGAAGCCGGCGGTGTCGATGACGTCGAAATGCAGGTCGTAGAGTTTTGCGGCATGGACGCGGCGATCGCGCGTCACGCCCGGCGTGTCGTCGACAAGCGCCAGCTTCCTTCCGACCAGCCGATTGAAAAGAGTCGATTTGCCGACGTTAGGCCGGCCGATGATGGCGACTTTGAACGACATCGGGTCTACCGCTTATCTTGCATGTCGTTTGTCCCAAAACCGCTGCGCACTTTTGGGCGACATGCAATCACGACGCGTTGCCCGACCCACGGATCAGCTCGGACATGAGCTGCGCCCGCTGGCGCACATTGCGCGGGGCGCCGTCATCCGAAGAGATCTGGTCGAACAGTTTGAGAGCATCCGCGGACTTGCCGTCCTTCCAGGCGGCGAGGCCGAGCGCCTCGCGCGCCGAATGGCGCAGCGGATTGGTGTCGGAGGTGAGCGCCTCGACGCGGCTGGAGACATCGGCGAAAGAGCCGTGATCGACGAGCAGCAGGGCCGCCCTCAGTCGCGCGATGTCGCG
>JAEKLU010000278.1 GCA_019509685.1 Mesorhizobium sp.
ATCTCCGTCGTCGGCTACGACGACGAGGAGATCGCCCGCCACCTCTTCCCGCCATTGACGACATCCATCCTGCCGCATCTGGCGATGGGCCAATGGGCGATCGAGCAATTGGAGACGCCGCCGATCCCCGGCCATGGCCGCTATCCGATCACCAAGCTCGAATGTCCGCTGGTCGAACGCGAAAGCGTCGCTCAGCTCAAGGGCGCATAGGTCGCGCGGCGCTCGTCGCGATCTCTCGAGGGATTAACCGTCGGACGGAGTACCTTGCTGGATGCTGCCGACGTTGCGGACCAGGAAGTCGGCCAGCGCACGCGCCGGCGCATCCAGCCGGGGCGAGCGCGCGATCAGGGCCAGCTCCGACGGCGACTGCTCGGGAAAACCGTCGGCCGGGGTAAGCCGGCGATGCTCGGCCAGCACCGCATCCATGGGAAGCAGGCTTATGCCGACGCCCGATGCAACGGCGGCTTGCACGCCGATCAGCCCCTGGCTGGTGTAGGCGATGCGCCACATCCGGCCCGTCGCCTCGATCGCGCGCGTCGCCCTTTGCCGATAGATGCAGCCTTGCGGAAACATGGCGAGCGGCACTGGGTCTGCGTCGAGTTCGCCGGACATGCCGGCGACCCAGACCAGCGCCTCCGGCCAGCGCCCCAGGCAATGCGCATCGCTGGGTTCCCGCTTGACCAGCGCAAGGTCGATATCGCCATTGTCCAGCAGCCGTCGCAGCTCGAAGCTCCAGCCGCTCACCGTGTCGAGGCGCAGATGCGGCGAGGCGCTCGAGAAGCCCGATAGCAATTCGATCAGCCGCCGGCCGGCAAAATCTTCCGGCAGGCCGAGACGCACCGTCTTCGGCGCCGTCGGACGCCGCAGGGCCTGTTCGGCCTCCGCCGAGATCGCCAGCAGGCGCCGGGCATAGCCGAGCAGCAGTTCGCCCTCTTCAGTGACCTGCGCGCCGCCCATGGAGCGGTCCCTGATAAGCAGGCTGTGACCGACATTTTCCTCAAGCCGCTTGATCTGCTGGCTGATCGTCGACTGGGTCAGATGGACACGCTCCGCGGCGCGCGTGAAGCCGCCGGTGTCGACGACCGCCACGAAGGCGCGCAGGAGATCGAGCTCGAGGTTCATTCGAAATCCCAATCGACTTCATTGGAACATTTAATTTTCCAATGATGGATTTCGCTGCCAGTGTCCAGCCGGTTTCTCCGAGGTCTTCCTGGAATGGCATTGAACGGACCGCGCCCGACCTGGCTGACATTCGATTGCTATGGAACGCTCATCCAGTGGGATGAGGGCCTGATGGCGGCGATGGCGACGATCCTCGCCCGCAAGGGCCGCAAGATTGACGCCGAAGAGTTCATTCCCGTCTACGATCGCCATGAGCATGAACTCGAGCACACCAAGCCGCATCTGTCCTTCGCTGAAGTTACGGCAAAGTCGCTGCAGCGGGCGATGCGGGACTTTTCGCTCGAAGCGGCCGTGGACGATGCCGAACTGCTGACCTCCTCGATCGGTCGCATGCCGCCCTTCCCGGAGGTCGTGGCGACGCTGCGCCGGCTGAAGGAAGCCGGCTTCAAGCTGGCGATCATCTCCAACACCGATGATGCCATCATTGCCGGCAATGTCGCGCAACTGGGCGGCTCCATAGACCGCGTCATCACCGCCCAACAGGCGCAGGCCTATAAGCCGTCGCGGCAGATATTCGAACATGCATGGCGCACCCTGGGCGTGGCGAGGGACGAGCTGGTGCATATCTGCGCCAGTCCGCATCTCGATCTGGCCGCGGCGCGCGATCTTCAGTTTCGCGCCGTGTGGGTCGATCGCGGCACAGGCCGCCGCCCGCCGCCGGATTATCAGCCGGACGCGATCGCCCGTGGGCTGGATGATGTGCCTGGGTTCTTTGAAGCGGCCGGCTGGCTGTAGCGTTCGACGCAATCGGGACAGAAACCGTTTCACACTTTTCCTCGAATTGCTTTAGCCTGCGGTTCAAGCGGAGGAAGATGGCATGGCGTCGATTTTCACGGTGCGTGCGGCGTCGGGTTACGAGCAGCTCATGGGCCGCTGGAGCCGCAGGCTCGCGACAGGTTTTATCGACTTTGCGGGCCTGGCTCCGGGGGAGCGCATTCTCGACGTCGGCTGCGGTACAGGAAGCCTGACCTTCGAACTGGCGAAATCAGCCGATCTGACCGAGATCCAGGCCATCGACTTCTCGCCAGTCTTTGTCGAGGCGGCGCGGGCCCGCAACACGGACCCGCGCATAATTTTCCAGCAGGCGGACGCAACCGCGCTGCCATTTGCCGACAAAACATTCGATCGCGCCCTTGCCCTGCTTGTGCTGCACTTCGTGCCGGAGGCCGGCAAGGCGGTGGCCGAGATGCGCCGCGTCGTGCGCCCGGGCGGCGTGGTGGCGGCCGTGGTGTGGGACCACTACGGTGGCATGCCCGGCTTTCGCATGATGGTCGATACCGTGGCGGCGCTGAGCGAGAGCGGTCGCCAGATGCGCAGTCGCTTCTGCTTTCAGCCGATGGTGCAACCGGGTGAGATGAAACAGAGCTTCATCGATCAGGGGCTGACCGAAATTACCGAGACCCAGCTGACGATCCGCATGGATTACGAGAGTTTTGACGACTATTGGGCGCCGATCGCTGCCGGCGAGGGCCCGCTCGGTAGATACATGACGCTCGACGCAGCCGAACAGACACGCGTCGAAGCCGCCGTTCGCGACGCCTATCAGGCCGGCCGTCCTGATGGTCCGCGCTCATTCGCCAGTGTCGCCTGGGCCTGCCGGGGCATCGTAGCCTAGAGCAATTCCAGGAAAAGTGTGCGCGGTTTTCCGGCCGGAATTGCGTCAAAACAAAGGGTTAGAGCGGTTCGCCGTTTCCGTGAAACGGTGAAACGCTCTAAGCAACTCCGGT
>JAEKLU010000250.1 GCA_019509685.1 Mesorhizobium sp.
CGACCTGGGCGCTGGGCGCCGCGGTGCCGTTCTCGCTCAACGCGCGCGGCATGAACGCCTGGCACTACCATGGCGGCGGCATCGACCTGTTCAACGAGTTCCTGGCCACCCAAGGGCTGTTCGGCCTTCCCGGCGGCAACACCGGCGTGCAGATGGGCGGCTGGTTCCGCAAGGAAATCAACAGCGTTGCCGACATGAAAGGCCTCAAGATGCGCATCGGCGGCTTCGCCGGCAAGGTCGTGCAGAAGCTCGGCGTCGTGCCGCAGCAGATCGCCGGCGGTGACATCTACCCGGCGCTCGAAAAGGGCACCATCGACGCCGCCGAATGGGTCGGCCCCTATGACGATGAGAAGCTCGGCTTCTACAAGGTCGCGCCCTATTACTACTATCCGGGATGGTGGGAAGGCGGTCCGACGGTGCACCTCTTGTTCAACAAGGCGAAATACGAAGAACTTTCGCCGGCTTATAAATCGCTGGTGCGCACGGCAGCCCAAGCGGCGGATGCCAACATGCTGCAGAAATACGACTATGTGAACCCGCCGGCGGTCCGGCGGCTGGTTGCCGGCGGCGCCAAGCTGAGACCGTTCAGCCAGGACATCATGACGGCCTGTTTCGAGAAGGCCAACGAGGTCTATGCCGAGATGGAATCCTCGAACGCGCCGTTCAAGAAGATCTGGGAATCGATCAAGGCGTTCCGCAAGGAGCACTATCTGTGGGCCCAGGTCGCCGAATACAACTACGACACCTTCATGATGGTGCAGCAGCGCAACGGCAAGCTGTAGTTCGGCCTTCCCTTCTCCCCGTCACTATACGGGGAGAAGGTGCCCGAAGGGCGGATGAGGGGCGGCGCCGGCTTCGGTGATTGAATCGCCCTGGGCTTAGCGAGTGCACTGCCGAAGCCCCAACCTCGCGCCTTATCTATCCACCATTGGCGCCGCCCCTCACCTGCCTGCCGGCATCCTCTCCCCGTGTAGTGACGGGGAGAGGGGCGCTGTCGTCGACGATTTCGCCAATCGCCAACGCCGCAGAAACTTAGCCTCGACCAGGCACCACCAACACCTTGACCTCGCCCGGCGCGGGCGGATTGGCGATCACTTTTGCTGCCTCTTCAAGGCTGACCTCTTTCGAGATCAGCTTGTCGATCTCGATCGCGCCCGAGGCGATCAGTTGCGCCGCCCGGCCATGCGTGAACGGATTGAGGAAAGAGCCCAGCATCTTGAGCTCGCGAAACAACAGGTCGAACGGCTCGATCTCCACCTTCATGCCTTGCGGCACGACGCCGACAATGACGACCGTGCCGCCGGATCGCGCAATACGCACCGACTGGTCGACCGTGTCACGCACGCCGGCGCATTCGAGCACGACGCCGACCCCGCCGGGCACAAGTCCATTCGGCCCGGTTATGGCTCCGATCGGGTCGCCTGCACTGGGGTCGATTGTTGCAGTCGCGCCCAGCTCTTCGGCCAGCGCTCGGCGCGAGGCCTGCCGGGTCGACAGGATAATGGTTGTTGCCCCGGCCAGCTTAGCCAATTGGACAATGAGCAGGCCGATAACGCCGCCGCCAAGCACCGCCACGCTCGCGCCCGGCCTGATCGCGGCTAGGTCGACGCCATGCAGGCAACAGGCCAGTGGCTCGCAAAAAGCCCCGTGTGTCGGCTTGAGATCTGCCGGCAGCTTGAACGCCTGCTTGTGCGGCATCAGCACATAATCGGCAAAGCCGCCGTCGCGATGGATGCCGATGGCGCGCAAATTGCTGCACAGATTGACGCGGCCGGCATGACAGTGGACGCAGCGGCCGCAGGCGATGTTGGGATCGCCGGTGACGCGGTCGCCGACCGCGATGCCGGGCACCGCGGCGCCGACAGCTTCGACGATGCCGGAGAACTCATGGCCGAGCGTTACCGGCGGCGTGCAGGGGAACTCGCCATGGAACAAATGCCGGTCGGTGCCGCAGACGCCGCACGCCTCGATCCGGACGAGGACGTCTTCAGGACCGCAAACGGGCTTGGGCACCTCACGCAGCGCAATCTTGCCCACCGCTTCCAGCCGCACGGCTTTCATGGCTCTTGCCCTCAGTTGAAGTTCGGCGGCTGTGACAGATCGGGCGCGGGTGCGGCCGGCTTGGCCGGCGCATCGCCAAAGCTCGGCGGCTGCGACAGATCGGGTGTCCCGGGCGCAGCCGGCGCGGCGCCATTGGCCGGCGCCGAGCCATTGCCCGCGGGCTGCGCGCCGAATGGCGACATGCCGGGTACGTCGGGCACCTTGTAGTCGATCGTGCCCGGATCGACGGCGGCGCTCTTGTAGCGCATGACCATTTGCGGGAACGCGATGGTGAGCCCGATCATGATCACCTGGATGCAGACGAAGGGCACGGCTCCCCAATAGATCTGGCCGGTGGTGACCGGGGCAATCTGCTTGCCGGTGATGCGGTCGAGATAGGGCACCCGGGCCGCAACCGAACGCAGATAGAACAGCGCGAAGCCGAAGGGCGGATGCATGAAGCTCGTTTGCATGTTGACGCCGAGCAGCACGCCGAACCAGATCAGGTCGATGCCGAGCTTGTCGGCGGCCGGCGCCAGAAGCGGCACGATGATGAAGGCGAGCTCGAAGAAATCGAGGAAGAAGGCGAGCACGAAGACCAGGATGTTGACGCCGATCAGGAACCCGGTCTCGCCGCCCGGCAGCGAGGTCAACAGGTGCTCGACCCAGATATGGCCGTTGACGCCGTAGAAGGTCAGCGAAAAGACGCGCGCGCCGATCAGGATGAACAGCACGAAGGAGGAAAGCCTGGTCGTCGAGGCCAGGGCCTGGTTGATGACGTCCCTCGACAGCCGGCCCTTGAGGCCCGCCATGATGAGCGCGCCGACAGCGCCCATGGCGCCGCCCTCGGTCGGCGTGGCGATGCCGAGGAAGATCGTGCCCAGCACCAGGAAGATCAGCGCCAGCGGCGGGATCAGCACGATGATCACCTGCTGCGCCAGCCTGGACATGACGTTGAGCTTCAGCCGCTGGTCGACGATCGCCGCCACATAGATGATGATGACGCCGACGGCGAAGCCGAGGATATCGGCATTGTCGCCCTGGGTCGGTGCAAGATAGCGATAGGCGCCGTAGGAGATCGCACCGGTAACCAGCAGCGCCACGATCAGCGACAGCACGCCATGACCGAGCGTGCGCGCCTCCAATGGCAGGGCCGGCATCGAGTTCGGCCGGACGATCGACAGGATCAGGATGTAGCCCATGTAGAGGCCGGTGAGCACGAGACCGGGGATCAGCGCGCCGGCATACATGTCGCCGACCGAACGTCCCAGCTGATCGGCCAGCACGATCAGCACCAGCGAAGGCGGGATGATCTGGGCCAGCGTGCCGGAGGCTGCAATGACGCCCGAGGCGACCCTGCGGTCATAGCCGTAGCGCAGCATGATCGGCAAGGAGATCAGGCCCATGGCGATGACCGAAGCCGCCACCACGCCGGTCGTGGCGGCGAGCAGCGCGCCGACGAAGATCACCGCATAGGCAAGCCCGCCGCGAATCGGTCCGAACAGCTGGCCGATCGTGTCGAGCAGGTCTTCCGCCATGCCGGATCGCTCCAGCACGATGCCCATGAAGGTGAAGAACGGTATCGCCAGCAGCGTATCGTTCGACATCACCCTGGTGCCGTAGAAATTGTCGGGCAGCGCGTGCAGCAACGGCCAGGCGAGATTGATCGAACCGCCGGAGTAGGGCGACAGCACCACGCCGATGAAAAAGAACATCAGCCCGTTGGCGGCCAGCGAAAAGGCGACGGGATAGCCGATCAACAGGAAGACGATCAGCGAGGCGAACATGATCGGCGCCATGTTCTGCGCGATGAATTCGATCACGAGCGCACCTCGCCGGCGATCGCCTTGGCTTCTTCGGCCAGCGCCTCGGCCTCGAGCTTGGCCTGGTCATGCACCGAGACGAAGGGATTGGGATCGTCCATGTCGCCGCGCATGATGGCGATCTTCTTGATGATCTCGGAAGTCCCTTGCAGCGCCAGGAGGAAGAAGCCGACGAGCAGGATCGCCTTCGCCGGCCAGACGATCAGGCCGCCGGCATTGGTCGACATCTCGCCGCTGCGGAAGGACAGCGACACATAAGGCACGAAATAGATCACCATCAGCACGACGAACGGCATCAGGAAGAAGAGATGGCCGAGCAGGTCGATCCAGTGCTGCACGCGGCGCGACCACATGCCGTAGACGATGTCGATGCGGATATGGTCGTTCTGCTTCAGCGTATAGGCGGCGGCCAGCATGAAAGCGGCGCCGAACAGATACCATTGCAGCTCCAGCCAGGCGTTGGAGGATGTGTCGAATACCTTGCGGATGATGGCGTTGCCGGCACTGACCAGGATCGCGAACAGGATCAGCCACGAAATCCAACGGCCGATGAATTCATTGACGCGGTCGATCGTCCTGGAAAGAGCGAGCAGCCCTGCCATGCATTTTCCTCCCTGATGCCCGTGACGCGCCCGATTCCCCCATTTTATCGGCGCGCCGGTTGGCCCAACGATATGCAGTGCGTGGTCCGGCAGGTCAACATGGCAAAGCCCGCGTCGACGAACGCGGGCTTCAGGCAGGCAGCCTGAACCGCCGACTGACCACGCGTCATGCAACCAAAGTCTGAGGGAAATCAGGCGATCTTGGCCTGGTCGCGGTTGCCGCCGACCAGCACCAGCATGGCGACGAGGAAGAGATAGATCCACGCATCGCGCCATTCGAGCGGGAAATAGCCGGCCCACAGCGATTCGGCCATGCCGAAGGCGGCTGCACCCAACGCTGCCCTGAGCGGGGAGAGATAGCCGCCCACCGCGGTCACGAACAGGATCTTGAGGCCATAGACCAGGCCGGTGCCGAAGCTGACATTGCCGTAGTAGAGGCCGGCAAGCACGCCGGCAAAAGCCGCGCAAAAACCGCCATAGAGCACGGCGCGGCGGAACACAGCGCGCACGTCGACGCCGCACATCGCCGCCGCCTTCGGGTCGTCCGAGACGGCGCGCCAGGCGCGGCCGAAGCGCGAATGCGTAAACAGCCAGGCGGCCAGCGCCACCACCGCGATCACGGCCGCGCAGTCGAGCAGCTGGATGACGGTGAGCGTGACCTTGAAGCCGTCGCCTTCGGCGAAGATCACCGGATAGGCGAGCATCGGCGGCAGCCACAAATCATGCGTATCGGCGGCGATGCGGCTCGCCTCCGACAGAAACAGCAAGATGCCGAGCGTCGTCACCACGATGGCGTTGGGCGAGCGGTCCGCCAGCCTTTCGAACACGCTGCGCGACAGGATGTGGCTGACCAGCGCGGCATAGAGCAGGGCGGCGACCACACCGAGCGCGACTGCGGCGGACAACGTCAGCCACAACGCCTGATAGCCGAAGGCCGCGGTCAGGATCATCGTCTGGCCGCAAAAGGCAAACAGCGCGCCATAGGCGAGGTTGGTGCGATGCAGGATGCCGTTGGTCAGCACATAGCCGAAGGCAAGCAGCGCATAGAGCGCGCCCGAATGCAGCCCGTTCAGCATCTGCTGGAAGAAATAGAGCATGCGACATCCCCGGGTCAGCGCGATGCGGCCCGTTTCAGAACGTCGCATCCGGAATCTAACTTGTCAAATACGTTTTATCGGTTAGATTTCCGGCATGGCAGTCTCCTGGACACCGCATCGCTTCACCGGCGGCATTCTCGCGCTCGACACCGCGAACACCGTCGTGCTGCGCAATGATCGCAAGTCGACCTTCGATCGTTTCGACGACAGGGTTGAGATCGCCCGCTTCGCCGACGCGGCAAGCGGGTTTCGCGCCACTGAACTCGGCGGCCGGCGGCTTGCGGCGCCGGAGCCGGCCGGCATCTCTTCGATCGTGCTTTCGATCCGCGAGGCGACCGACCGGCTGTTTCGCCATGCCGCTTTGAATGGGGCGATCGCCACCGACCATCTGCCGGATTTCCTGACCGCCTGCGCCAAGGGGCTTGCCGGCAATTCGACCGAGATCGGCGCGCCGGGGAAGCCGTTCGGCGATCCGGCGACACCGATTGCTTTCGAAACGGCTTTGGCGGTTTCGGCGCTGTCCTTGCTGCAGGACGACACGGTCGCCCGCCTCAGGATCTGTCCCAATTGCCACTGGCTGTTTGCCGACCGCAGCCGCAATTCCAGTCGCCTGTGGTGCGATATGAAAGTGTGCGGCAATCGCCAGAAGGCAAGCCGTTTTTATCGCCGCCGCGCCGCGGCCAGGGAGGTCCCCAATGCCTAACAGATTTTCGCGCTCGATCGCCCTTGGCGTCGCCTTGATTGCGGCGATAACGCTCGGCGCCTGCCGTGACACCGGCCAGGACCAGCTTTTTGCCATTTCCGGCAAGCTGTTCGAATTCAATTACAGGCTGGCGATCGCCACCTATGTCATCACGCTGAAGCCACTGCGGCCGATGGTCGACGGCCAGGTCGCGGTCGTCAGCTTCCAGAACCCGGCCGGCGGCGATCCGCTCATCGTCAACCAGAAGATCTGGCCGAAGCTGCCGCATATCACGCTCACCAGCCCGCCGCTCACTTGCGTGGTCAAGGACAAGCCTTATTCCGTCTCGATCCGCATCCAGGATGCGAGCGGCGCCTTGCTGCAAAGCATCGACACCACGATGACCTCGTCCGAGGACCAGACGATGCTGCCGGACCGGCCGCTGGTGATCGGGCCGAACTACGAGCTCAACGCCGACCTTGCCGGCCATCCCGACGGCAAGCTGCCCGGCGAGCCGAAGCCGGATTGCTCCAAGGCTACCTGAAACGCGCAGCGTTGGAGCAATTCCAGGAAAAGTGTGACGCGGTTTTCCGTCCGGAATTGCGTCAAAACAAAAAAGATGGAGTGGTCCGCCGTTTCCGTGAAACGGTGGACCGCTCTATCGCGAAATTTTTGTTCTTCACGAAGCGGTTAGCATAGTTTTGAATGCGCCGGTGGCACCTCGCCAGACTGTTTGTTGCGTGTTACCTGGCTCCTGCGATTTTGTTTGACCTCTCCCGCTAGGGAAGAAAGACTGCGGCGTCCCACCCCGACGTTGGCGCTTTTTGGAAAACGCCTCCGCAGAGGAAATGCCCAATGACGCTGCACGATGTCGCGCTCGACGACAAGTTCGACCTTGGCAAGGAGCGCGTCTTTCTGTCGGGCGCGCAGGCCGTCGTGCGTATGCTTTTGATGCAGCGCGAACGCGACCGTCGCGCCGGCCTCAACACGGCCGGCTTCGTCTCCGGCTATCGCGGCTCGCCGCTCGGCGGCCTCGACATGCAACTGTGGCGGGCGAAGAAACAGCTCGCCGCGGCCGACATCGTCTTTCAGCCTGGTCTCAACGAGGAGCTCGCCGCCACCGCCTGCTGGGGCTCGCAGCAGACCGAATTGCTGGGCGAGGGCACGCATGACGGCGTCTTTTCGGTCTGGTACGGCAAGGGACCAGGCGTCGACAGGTCGGGCGACGTGTTCCGCCACGCCAATCTCGCCGGCTCGTCCAAGCATGGCGGCGTGCTTGCCCTGATGGGCGACGACCACATGGCCGAATCCTCGACCAATGCGCATGCCACCGAATTCCTGTTCGTCGACACCATGGTGCCGATCCTCAATCCGGCCGGCGTCCAGGAGATCGTCGACTACGGCCTATACGGCTTTGCCATGTCGCGTTTTGCCGGCACCTGGGCGGCGATCAAATGCGTCAAGGACAACATCGAATCGACGGCTTCGGTCGACGCCTCGATTGAACGGCTGAACATCGTCATTCCCGAATTCGAGATGCCGCCGGGCGGCTTGAACATCCGCCACGAGATCGACATGCTCGGCCAGGAAGAACGGCTGCATGAATACAAGCGCGCCGCCGCTTCCGCCTTCATCCACGCCAACGGGCTGAACCGCATCGTCTATTCGGGTGGACGCAACCCCAAGCTCGGCATCATCACCATCGGCAAGAGCTATCTCGATGTCCGCCAGGCGCTGGAAGATATCGGCATCGACGAGGACGCCGCCGGGCGCATCGGCATCCGCCTGTTCAAGGTCGGCTGCCCATGGCCGCTCGACCTGCAGCACATTGCCGAGTTCGCGCGCGGCCTCGACACCATCGTCGTCGTCGAGGAGAAGCGTTCGCTGATCGAGGTGCAGCTGCGCGAGAACCTCTACGGCACCGCCATGCAGCCGACGATCGTCGGCAAGAAGGACGAGCGCGGCGACTGGCTGTTCCCGGCCAAGGGTGCGCTCGATCCCAACGAGATCGCCATCGCGCTCGGCGAACGGATCCTGCGCACCATCGGTGCCTCGGAAGAGATCGCCGCGAGGGTGGCGAAGCTGCGCCAGCTCCAGGCCATGCTTGCCGACACCGCCGATATCGGCTCGCGCACGCCCTTCTTCTGTTCGGGCTGCCCGCACAATTCCTCGACCAAAGTGCCGGATGGCTCGATCGCCGCCGCCGGCATCGGCTGCCATTTCATGGCGCTGTGGATGGACCGCAACACTGTCGGCTTCACGGCCATGGGCGGCGAGGGCGCGCAGTGGGTCGGCCAGGCGCCGTTCTCCAAGCGCGACCACATCTTCCAGAACCTCGGCGACGGCACCTACAACCATTCCGGCGTTCTGGCGATCCGCTTCGCGCAGTCGAGCGGCGCCAACATCACCTACAAGATCCTCTACAACGATGCTGTCGCCATGACCGGTGGCCAGCCGCATGAGGGCGGACTCACCGTCGACATGATCGCGAGGCAAGTGCGCGCCGAAGGCGTCGACCGCATCGCCGTCGTCACCGACGAACCGGACAAATATGCCGGCAAGGCCGATTTCCCGGCCGGCACCACCATCCATCACCGCGACGATCTCGATCTCGTCCAGCGTGAGTTGCGAGATGTGAAGGGCGTTTCTGCTCTGATTTACGACCAGACCTGCGCCGCCGAGAAGCGCCGCCGCCGCAAGCGCGGGACGTTCCCCGATCCCGACAAGCGCGTCTTCATCAACGAATTGGTCTGCGAAGGCTGCGGCGATTGCGGCGTGCAGTCGAACTGTGTTTCGATCCAGCCGGTCGAGACCGAGTTCGGTCGCAAGCGCCGCATCGACCAGTCGAGCTGCAACAAGGATTTCTCCTGCGTCAACGGCTTCTGCCCGTCCTTCGTCACCGTGCATGGTGGCAAGATCCGCAAGGCCGAAGGCCTTGCCGGCAAGGCCGATCCGCTGGAAGGCGTGCCCGCGCCGGCAGAATTCCGCCTCGGCGACCAGGGCTGGGCGGCGATCATTGACGGCGTCGGCGGCACCGGCGTCGTCACCGTCGGCGCGGTGCTCGGCATGGCCGCGCATCTCGAAGGCAAGGGTTGCGGTATGATCGACATGGCGGGCCTCGCCCAGAAAGGCGGCTCGGTCTTCACCCATGTCCGCATCGCCACGACGCCGGAAGACATCCACGCCATCCGCGTTTCGGCCGGCAAGGCCGATCTTGTCCTTGGCTGCGACCTCGTCGTCTCCGGCGCCAAGAAGGTGCTGGGTGCGGTGCGCGAAGGCCACACCATTTTCCTCGCCAACACGGCCGAAATCATGCCTGGCGAATTCACCCGCTCCGCCGACTTTTCACTGCCCGTCGAACGGCTGAAGAAGGCGATCCGCGCGGCCGCCGGCGACGACAAGGCGCATTTCTTCGATGCCACCCGTACCGCAACCGCGCTGTTCGGCAATTCGCTCGGCGCCAACATGTTCATGCTGGGCTTCGCTTTCCAGCACGGCGGCTTGCCGCTTTCGGCGCAAGCCGTTGAAAAAGCGATAGAATTGAATGGCGAAGCGGTGGCGATGAACATCGCGGCCTTTCGTTGGGGCCGCCGCGCCGCGCATCAGCCGGATTTCGTGCGCAATCTGGTCGGCCAGACGGGCAAGACGGCGCCCAAGCTCGCCGAAACGCTCGACGATGTCATCGCGCGTCGTGTCGCTTTCCTGACCGCCTACCAGAACGCTGCCTACGCCAGGCGCTATGCCGACCGCGTGGCGATGGTGCGCGCGGCTGAAGCCGAAGCAGCGCCCGGTTCGACCGTTGTCACCGAGGCCGCCGCCAGAAACCTGTTCAAGCTGATGGCGATCAAGGACGAGTACGAAGTGGCGCGACTC
>JAEKLU010000279.1 GCA_019509685.1 Mesorhizobium sp.
GGATATCGGCGCAAGGAGCCGCATTCGATCGTATTGCACGGTCGCTGGCGATGCGCGATTTTCTGGCCGCCGCCGGCTGGGGTGAAGCGAGCCGCCGCCATTTTGTCGGCGATGCGTCCGCCCGCTCCTATGAGATCGTCGCCATTGCCGGTCACGCCCCGCGCGTGCTGATGAACTCGCCGCGCCTGGTGCTGGGCCCGCCGGTGCGCGACGGCAAGCCCTATGCGGTGATTGCCCATACGGCGCAGTCCGTCATTGCTTTTGTCGCCATCGATCAGGCGCTGCTTGCCGCCGGCGTCAGCGTGCCGCTGATCCATGCGCAGGATCTCGACCAGGGTCTTTTGCTGCTCGAACATCTCGGCTCGGAAGGTTTTCTGAGCAGCGATGGGCAACCCATCGCCGGGCGCTACGCGGCGGCGGCGGAGCTGCTCGCCATGATGCATGGCAAGCCGTGGTCCGAGCATATGGAAGCGGCACCCGGCGTTTTCCACGACGTACCGCCCTTCGACCGCGAGGCGATGCTGATCGAGGCCGATCTTCTGGTCGACTGGTATGTGCCGATGATCACCGGCAAGGCGGCGAGCGACGAATTGCGCGCCGGCTATCACAAGCAATGGAATGCGCTGCTCGACCGGCTCGCCCGCAGCGAATACACGCTGATGCTGCGCGATTTCCATTCGCCCAACATCATCTGGCGCGGCGAACGCACTGGCCTCGACCGGCTTGGCATCGTCGACGTGCAGGACGCGTTGATCGGCCCGGCCGCCTATGACGTCGCTTCCCTTGCGATGGATGCGCGCGTCACGGTCTCACCCGAAATCGAACAGCGGACCGTGGCTGCCTATGTCGCGGCACGGCGTGCCGCCGGCGCCTTCGACGAGGCCGGCTTCGCCGAGGCCTATGCGATCATGGCGGCGCAGCGCAATTCCAAGATCCTCGGCATTTTTGTGCGGCTCGAAAAGCGCGACGGCAAGCCTTATTATCTGAAGCATCTGCCGCGCATCCGCGACTATCTGAGGCGGGCGCTGGCGCATCCGGCGCTGGCCGGCCTGAAGGATTTCTACATGGCCCACGGGCTGCTCGAGGAACTCGCGCCATGAAGCCCGCGACAGCGATGGTGCTGGCGGCCGGGCTCGGCAAGCGTATGCGGCCGATCACCGACACCATGCCCAAGCCGCTGGTGAGGATCGCCGGCAAGACTTTGCTCGACTGGGGACTGGACGGCCTGGCGGCGGCGGGCGTCGCCAGGGCCATCGTCAACGTGCATCATCTGCCGGAGCAGATCGTCGCCCATGTCGCCGCCCGCAAAGCGCCGAAGATCGTCATTTCCGACGAGCGCGAGGCTTTGCTGGAATCGGCGGGCGGCATCGTCAAGGCGCTGCCGCTTCTGGGCGACGAGCCCTTCTACATCATCAACGCCGACACTTTCTGGATCGACAGCGGCCCGCCCAGCCTGGAACGCCTTGCCCTTGCATGGGACGCTGCCAGAATGGATATTCTGCTGATGCTTACCGATCTCGACTCAGCGACCGGGCACTGCGTCGGCACCGACTTCCTGGCCGCGCCTGATGGCGCCCTGCGGCGCTCGAAAGGCGATGCGGCCGGCTTGATCTATGCGGGTGCCGCAATCATCCACCCGCGCATCTTCAAGGACGCCCCGGCGGGCTCGCATTCGCTCAACGTCTATTTCGACAAGGCGATTGCCGCTGGGCGTCTGTTCGGCATGAAGATGCATGGACGCTGGATCACGGTCGGCACGCCGGACGCGATCCCTGCCGCTGAAGAAGCCGTGGCCGGCGCGCTTGCTACCGCATCGGCCCGGAAATCGGGTTCGATTTTCGGAAAGCACGATGCGTAGATTCAAAGGGTTAGATCGTCCTTTGTGCGCCCAAACGGGCGCACGGCGATCCAATGCGATATGAGCGGCGCGCGCCGCGTCCTTTCGATTCCCTCCGGAGCGCCGTTCCTGCCGACGCTGGCCGGGGCGTTGCTCGATGGCAAGCTTGTCCCCGGTTTCCGTTTCGACGGCGACCCGCTGGCGCTGGCCGACGCCACCATCTATGTGCCGACCCGGCGCGCGGCGCGCGCGCTGCGCGGCGTTTTCGTCGACCTGCTCGGCAGACGCTCGGCCATCCTGCCGACGGTGCGGCCGCTTGGCGAGTTCGACGAGGACGAAACGGCGTTCGATGCCGAGGCAGCACCAGCCATCGAGCTTGCGCCACCGATCGCCGCACAGGAGCGGTTGCTTTTGCTGGCACCGCTGGTGCGCACCTGGAAGGAAAGCCTGCCGGCGCATGTGCGGGAGCGCTTCAACGAGGAATTCGTGGTGCCGACCTCGGCCGCCGACGCCATATGGCTGGCGCGCGATCTTGCCCGGCTGATGGACGAGATCGAGACCGAAGGCACCGACTGGGCGAAACTTGCGGCGCTCGTCCCTGGCAATCTCGCCGGCTGGTGGCAGGTGACGCTCGATTTCCTCGGCATCGTCACCGAAAACTGGCCGGAGGTGCTCAAGGAGCGCAGCCGCTCCAACCCGGCCGCGCATCGCAGTGCGCTGATCCGGCTGGAAGCCGAGCGGTTGAAGCGCAATCCGCCGACGGGACCGGTGATCGCCGCCGGCTCGACCGGCTCTATTCCCGCCACCGCAGAGTTGCTCGGCGCGATCGCCGGCCTGCCCAATGGCGCCGTGGTGCTGCCCGGCCTCGACCGCGAGCTCGATGATGCCTCCTTCGCCGCGATCTCCGCGCCCGGCGCACGCCCGGCGACGCTTGGCCACCCGCAATACGGCCTGGCCAAGCTAATCGGCGGCATCGGCATTCCGCGCCGCGATGTCGAGGAGATCGG
Source organism: Mesorhizobium sp. (assembly GCA_019509685.1). The sequence continues at coordinate 2,845 of JAEKLU010000279.1, forward strand.
CGAGGCGGCAGGGCCGCTTGCGCTGCGCGCGGCACTCGTCGGCGAGGCG
>JAEKLU010000251.1 GCA_019509685.1 Mesorhizobium sp.
TTCCAGACACCTTTCCAATTCATGGACGACCGCTCCGTTTTGACGATATCCGTTGGTTGCCGCAACGCGAAAGCCGAGACTCGGGTTCCGAGGGTGCGGGCCATTTCAGGCCCACCGTGCGGCCGATCTCGGCTCGAATCCGTGATTGATCAACGAGCCGCGTGCGAATTCTGGCTAGTCTCTCGGCAGTATTTTGCCGGGATTCATGATGTTTTGCGGATCGAGTGCCTGCTTGATCGTGCGCATGACATCGACGCCGTGGCCGAGCTCGTGGCGCAGGAAGCCGACCTTGCCTTGGCCGATGCCGTGCTCGCCGGTGCAGGTGCCTTCCATGGCGATGGCGCGCATGTTGAGCCGCGCGACAAATTTCTCCGCAAGCGCGATCTCGGCCGGGTTGTCGATGTCCATCAGCACCAGCACGTGGAAATTGCCGTCGCCGGCATGACCGACGATGGGTGCTACCAGGCCCATCTCGGCAATGTCGGCCTCGGTCTCGGTGACGCATTCGGCAAGCCGCGAGATCGGCACGCAGACATCGGTTGACAGGCCCTTGGCGCCGGGGCGCAGCGTCAGCGACGACCAGTAGGCGTCGTGCCGCGCCTTCCACAGTTTCGTCCGCTCCTCGGCGACGGTGGTCCACAGGAACGGTCCGCCGCCATTCTCCTCGGCGATCATGCCGAACGTCTCGGCCTGTTCGGCCACGCCGGCGTCGCTGCCGTGGAATTCCACGAACAGGCACAGGCGGCTTCAAGGCTTGGAAACGGACAGACGCCGCCCGAGATCGCTTGCGGGATGCCCTGCAGGCGCAGCGTCAGCGACGTGATCACGCCGAGCGTGCCTTCCGAGCCGACCAGCAGCCGGGTCAGATCGTAGCCCGCCGAACTCTTTTTCGCCCGCTTACCGGTCGTCATCGTCTCGCCGTCGGCCATCACGGCGGTCAGCGACAGCACATTCTCGCGCATCGTGCCGTAACGCACCGCATTGGTGCCCGACGCCCTGGTCGCCGCCATGCCGCCCAGCGAGGCATTGGCGCCGGGATCGATCGGAAAGAACAGGCCGGTATCGCGCAAGTGACGGTTCAAATCCTCGCGCGTCACGCCGGGTTCGACCGTGCAGTCGAGGTCCTGCGGATTGACCGCAAGGATGCGGTTCATCCGTGACGTATCGACAGATATGCCGCCGCCCGGCGCGTTGGTGTGGCCTTCCAGCGACGAGCCGACGCCAAAGGCGATCACCGGCACACGATGCGCGGCGCAGGCGCGCACGATCTCCTGAACCTCGGCCGTCGTCTCCGGGAAAGCGACGCCATCGGGCGCCTGGGTCGGGATATACGTGGTCGTGTGCGCATGCTGGCCGCGGATCGCCGCGCCCGTCTGAAAGCGTTCGCCCAACCGCTGCTTGAGGATGCCGAGCACCGCGGCGATGCCTTCCTCGTTGCGTTCGACCGGATTGAGGTCGCTCAGAGCCATGAATTCCTCCGCGAATGGACCAGCGTCCACGCTTGTTCTGCAGCTATGGAGATGCCTAAAACAATTCGAGGAAAAGTGTGAAGCGGTTTTCCGCCCGGAATTGCTCCAGAACTGAAAAGAAACCTCACCAGCCACGCCCTGTCCAGCGACGATCGAGGAAAACCAGATGACGACCCCTTCGCCTATCATCACCAGCCCGATGGGCATCGAGAAGGACTGGATCGACTATAACGGCCATCTCAACATGGCCTATTACAACGTGCTGTTCGACCGCGGCTCGGACCAGGCTTTCGAGTTGATGGGGATGGGGCCGAGCTACGCCAAGGACCGCCGTCTCACCATCTACACCGCGGAAGTCCATGTCTGCTACGTGCAGGAACTGCATCTCGATCACAAGGTGACGGTCTCCTTCCAGCTCCTCGACCACGATGAGAAGCGCCTGCGCGCCTATCAGGAAATCCGCCATGTCGATGGCTGGCTCGCCGCCACCTCCGAGCAGCTTGCGCTGCATGTCGATATGGCCGGACCGAAGGTCGCGCCCTTCCCGCCCGATGTGATGGCCAAGGTCGAAGCGATGCGCGCCGCCCATGCAGCTCTGCCGATGCCGGAGCGCGCCGGGCGTGCGATCGGCATCAAACGCAAGACCGCTTGAAGCACCTGTTAAGCCGCGTTAACCTTACCAAGGTTTTAACGTGAACAAGCCATTTGAGCTGTTGAACGACTCGGTGGCGCGTTCGAAAACCGCCGTACCGGGTTTGCGCGCGGGCGGCTGGCGGGATGCGGTACGAGGACAGTGCATGAAAACCGACATCAAGGTCGAAGTGGAACGGTTGGCGGCCGATCCTCGCATCACCGACTATGATTTCTGGCGATCGCTGAAGAACGTGAACAACGAGATCTTCCACATCGCCAACAACAATGAGCCTATCCCGTTCGACATGATCCGCTGGCGCGCGATCCTGAAGCAGGCGCGCATGAAGCGCGGCCACGCCTGATCCGTTCAACGGCTTCGCAAGGCCCCGAGCGGCGAACGCGGCTCGACCGGCGACGACTGGATGATGGCGGTGTTGGTCATCGCATAGGGAATGATGCGGTCGATCACCCTTTCCAGTTCCGTCACCGAGCCGACATGCGCGAGCGCAATGAAACAATCCTCGCCGGTGACACGGTCGCATTGCGCGATCTCGGGCAACTCGCGGATGATCTCGGCCACAACCGATAGCTGCCCGGGCACCGGCCTGATGCGCAGCCATGCCGACAATTTCAGTCCAAGCGCGGCCGGGTTGATCCTCACCGTATAGGCCTCGATCACGCCGTGCTCCTGCAGCTTGCGGATGCGCTCGGCCACGCTTGGCGCCGACAACCCGACGGCACGCGCCAATTCGGCCGTGCTGGTGCGGGCGTCTTTTTCCAGCAGGCGCAGGATCTTCAGGTCGGCCGCGTCGAGATCGGAATTTTCGTTTCGAAGGCGTTTCACCAGGAATATCTTTCTTCTCAAGCAAGACTGACAAAACTGACGTCGATCCGCCATGTCAGTTGCGGAATTGGCCTGCGATAATGAGCGCATGGATACACCAGCGCAAGCCTCGCCACCTGCCCGCTCCGCTCTGGCCGGATTGGCCAACGCCCTGCCGCCGCATGTCTGGTTCTGCGTCAGCGCCGTCTTCCACTATCTCGGGCCGGCTTTCGCCGTGCTGTTGTTCGACGAGGTCGGGGTCCTGGGCATGGCCTGGTTGCGCATTGCCACCGCAGCGCTGATCTTCGCGCCTTTGACCAGGCCCTGGCGTGTGTTCGCCAGCGCCAATCGCTCGGACCGGCTGCTGCTTCTCGCCTTCGGCGTCTGCCTGGCGGTGATGAACTGTTCTTTCTATCTCGCGCTTGCCCGGCTGCCGATATCGCTGGTGGCTTCGATCGAATTCGTCGGCACGATCGGCGTCGCGCTTGTCGGCCTCAGAAGCCGGCGCAATTTCGGGGCACTGGCCATTGCCGTCACCGGCACCTTGCTGCTCATCGACGTAAAATGGTCAAGCGATCCCGTTGGCCTGTTCTGGGCTTTCCTCAACGGCGCGCTCTTCATCGGCTACATCGTCATCGGCCACCGCATTGCCCGGACCGGCCTCGGCATTGCCGGCCTCGGCACTGCCATGGTGATTGCCTTCCTCGTCGTCCTGCCGATCGGTTTTCGCGAGGCGCTGCCGGCCTTCTCGGCGCCGCAGTTGTTGATCGCTGCCGTCGGCGTCGGGGTGTGCTCGTCGGTCATCCCTTACATCTGCGATCAACTGGCCATGGCGCGGCTGCCGCGCGCAAGCTTCGCGCTGATGTTGTCGCTATTGCCGCTCACAGCGACGCTGATCGGCGCCCTCGTGCTGCGTCAGATACCGAGCCTGACCGATTGCCTCGGCATTGCGCTGGTGGTGTTCGGTGTCGCCGCCCACAAGCCAAATGCGGCAACAGATTAGAAAAGCCGTTAGCGCCCAAAAACTTAGGCCAACAACGGTTTGGTTCCTTCACTTTTCCGACTGCGGCAACAAAACTCGCGAGTGAACCAATTCCAAGTCTGCGTCGTTGTGGCGGCGAATAAGGCTTGGAGTTTTCTCATGGATTGGAAGCGGACCAGAGAATCTGCCGACGCATGGCACATGACGGACGATCTTCATGCCGAACAAGGCAAGGGTGATCCGTTCGCGGCAGCCATTCGCGCCACACGCATGTCGATGATCATCACCGATCCGCGCCAAGCGGACAATCCCATCGTCTTCGCCAATGACGCGTTTCTGCGCCTGACCGGCTACGAGCGCGAGGAAGTCATGGGCAAGAATTGCCGCTTTCTGCAAGGCTCGGGGACGGACAAAGCGGCCATCGCCGAGGTTCGGGCCGCTATCGCCGAGAGCCGCGACATCAGCGTCGACCTTCTCAATTATCGCAAGGATGGTTCCAGTTTCTGGAACGCGCTCTACATCAGTCCAGTCTCGAACGACAAAGGTGAGCTTTTGTTCTTCTTCGCCTCCCAGCTCGACGTCTCCGACCGCAAGGTGTCGGAACGTCGCATGACGGCGGACAAGGAAAAATTCGAGAAGGCGGTGAAGGAGCGCACAAAGGAGCTTGAAGCCGCGCTCGAAACGCAGACCACGCTGGTGCACGAGGTCGACCACCGCGTGAAGAACAATTTGCAGATGGTCTCGTCACTGATCCTCATGCAGAGCCGGACCATCAAGGATAAGGCCGTTAGGGACTCGCTGGCGACGATGCTGGAACGGATCGAGGCATTGAGCACCGTGCATCGAAGGCTCTACCAGTCGAAGGACGTGAGCACCTTCGATGTCTCCGATTTCGCCCGCGATCTCGTTTCAGACCTGCTTGCAGCCTCCGGCCGTTCCCACATCGGCTCGAAGCTTGACCTCGCGCCGGTTATCGTGCCGGCGGAGAAGGCGACGCCGGTCGCACTGATGGTCAACGAGTTGGTGACCAACGCGCTCAAGCATGCCTTCAAGGATGAAACGCGGCCCGGCAACATCGGCCTCAAGATGAGCCAGCCGGACGGACACCTGATCATCGAGGTGTCCGACGACGGCATCGGCATGGATGGCGCCGATGGCGACACCTCCTTCGGCATGCGACTGATCCGGCAGCTCGGCCGGCAATTGCGCGCCGATGTCGAATGGCGCGATGCCGGCCCGGGCACACAGGTTGTCATAACAATGCCGAACGGCCCACAGCAGCAAAGGCAGACCCAATGACCGAACCGCTCAAAGTGCTGATTGTCGAGGACGAGGCCTTGCTGGCGATGGAGCTCGAAAGCCTCGTCGAGGAAGCCGGCCACAGGGTCGTCGGATGGGCCATGTCGTCGGATGAAGCGAGGAGCATTGCCGAAGGCAGCGATGCCGACATTGCTTTTGTCGATATCCACCTCGCCGATGGCCCGACGGGGGTCGATGTCGCCGAGCATTTGAAGCAATCGGGCCGGCCGATGGTGGTGTTCATGACCGCCAATCCTAAGCGCATACCCGACCACTTCGCCGGCGCCATCGGCGTCATTTCGAAACCATACACGATGAACGGCCTGGTGTCGGCGCTGCGCTACCTGCAGGAAGGCGTCAGGCGCCCGCCTCCCGTCTCGCAACTACCGACGGGTTTCACTCTTTCGCCGGCATTTAGCACGGTATGGTCGCCATCGGTCGCCTGACCGCCCGATCCCTCCAGCATCATCGCCTGAGTGATGACAGGCTGCGTGATGACGGGCTTTGCAACGGGTTCGTTCATGGCGCTCCCTCTTAGGTTGACCCGCAAGACAGGGCCGAGACTTGCACGGTCCGGTCACGGCCCGTGACGGTCGCGGACGATCGCGGCGGCTCATCACATTTTGGTCATTTCGCAAAGCCTTGATGATACTGTCACATGAGGACGGGAAGCTGCCGACGCGGCCTCGCCGATCCAAGCGACGACGAAAGGGGAATGCCATGAACATCCAGGACATCGTCAACACCGTTTCGCAGAAGGCGGGGCTCGACCAGGCAACGACGGAAAAGGTCGTCGGCACCATCTTCTCCGTGCTCGAGCATGAAGCCGAAGGCACCAGCATTTCCGCTTTCTTCGCCCAGATCCCCGGCGCCGACGCGCTGGCCAAACAATACGATGTGATGGCCGCCGGTACCAGTTCCGGTGGCGGTTTTCTGTCGTCCCTGCAGGGCGCGCTTGGCGGGGTGCTCGGCGAAAAGGCCGGCGCGCTCATCAATGGCGTTGCTGCGCTGAAGGCATCCGGCCTCGATATGGCGCAGATTCAAAAGGCCGGCTCGACCTTGATCCAGCAGGCCGAAGCAGCCGCCGGACCTGATCTCACAAATCAGGTATTGGACCAGGTGCCGAGCCTGAAGGGCCATCTCGGCCTCTGATCTTCGACCGCGGCATGGCGGAGGATATTTCGCCTCCGCTGGCCGCACTCCAGCGCGCGCCGATTGAAATTCAACGGGTCGCGTAGACTATTTGCCTGAATGTTCCGGGCGGATTATGCGCAAAAAATCGATATTTTATAAATTATTGAATTATCATACACATTGCGGAAACCATGCCAATGCCCGGTACGGGCACACTCCACCGCAATTAACCAACCATTAGAAGTTGCACCGCAGGTTGTGGTCGAATTTATCGGTATCCGCATTGGGGGCGGCTGCCTTTACCGCCTGTCACACCCCGCCACAACAAATCGGATGTCCGCGCTGACGGGCACCGGGCGATGGTCTGGCAAGGCAGGAAGGTTCGCACCTCCGAGATCGAAAAGGTCGACCCGGCCATGATGCGCGTCATCTCCTGCGTGACGGTGGATCACAACCTCTGGCTTGTGCTTGTCGCGGCGCTGGTCTGCAGCGCCGGCTCCTGGGCGACGATCAGGCTTTTCCTGCGCTCGCATGAAGCCACCGGGCTGCAGCAGATCGGCTGGCATTTCCTGACTGCCGTGTGCGCCGGCTCTTCGATCTGGTGTACGCATTTCATCGCCATGCTTGCTTACGATCCCGGCGCCCCGATCGCCTTCGATCCGGTTTTGACGATTGCATCGCTGTTCATCGCCATCGCCGGCACCGCGGCCGGCTTCATCGCGGCCACCGGCCACGCCCCGCGCATCGCTCCCATCCTCGGCGGCACGATTGTCGGTTTTGCGATCTCCGGCATGCACTACACCGGCATGGCGGCCTATCATGTCGACGGCATCGTCGAATGGGACGCCAGCTATATCGCGGCGTCGGTCCTGTTCTCCGTGGTGTTTGCCTGTCTCGCCATCAATATCGCGCTGAACAAACGCATGGCGACCCGTAAATATTGGGCTGCCGCTATTCTGGTGCTGGCTATCGTCAGCTTGCATTTCACCGGGATGGCGGCGGTGCGGGTGACGCCGCTGGTCATGCAGAGCGCCCACGCCGATAGCGCGGCGTTGCATGCCATGGCGCTCGGCGTTGCCGTCGCCGGCCTGATCATCATCGGCACCGGGCTGGCAAGCTATCTGATCGATGACCAGACGCGCTCGGAGGCCTTTCAGCGCCTGCATCACCTGGCGATGAACGACGCCCTGACCGGGCTGCCGAACCGTGCGAATTTCAACGATCATCTCGACCGCGAGATCGACCGCGCCCGCGAACTCGGCAGCAAGGTCGCCGTGGTCGGTATCGACCTCGATCGGTTCAAGGAGATCAACGATATCTGGGGCCACGGCGCCGGCGACAAGACGTTGAAGGACCTGGCCGAACGCATGAGCGGGCTCTTGCTGGAAGGCGAGTTCGTCGCCCGCCTGGGCGGCGACGAGTTCGCCGGCGTCAAGCGCATGAAGAACCAGTCGGATCTCGTCGACTTCGTTTCACGTCTCGAAACGGCGCTCTTCGCCCAGGTCAGGATCGGCGACATCGAGACGGCGACCGGCGCCAGCCTTGGCGTCGCCATCTATCCGAGCGACGCGCACAATCGCGAGACCCTGGTCAACAATGCCGACCTCGCCATGTACCGCGCCAAGGCGAATGTGACCCAGAACGTCTGTTTTTACGAGCAGGCCATGGATGAGGCCGTGCGCGCCAACCGGACGCTGGCCAACGACCTGCGCGACGCCGTCGACAATGGTCAACTCGACCTGCACTACCAGGTGCAGACATCCGTCTCGACCGGTGACATTCGCGGCTACGAGGCGCTGCTGCGCTGGAAGCATCCGAGCCGCGGCAACATCTCGCCTGCCGAATTCATTCCGCTGGCCGAGGAAAACGGCCTCATCCTGCCGCTTGGCGAATGGGTGCTGCGCACAGCTTGCGCCAAGGCCGCCACATGGGATCAACCCTATAAGATCGCGGTCAACCTCTCGCCTGTACAGTTCGCCCACGCCGACCTGCCGAAGCTCGTCCACGAGATCCTGCTCGAAACCGGCTTGCGGCCGAGCCGGCTTGAGCTCGAGATCACCGAATCCACGATTATCGCCGACAAGAACCGCACGCTGAACATCCTGCGGCGCATCAAGGCGCTTGGCGTCACCATCGCCATCGACGATTTCGGCACCGGCTATTCCTCGCTGGAGACGCTGCGCGCCTTCCCGTTCGACAAGATCAAGCTCGACCGCTCCTTCATGTCGGAGGTCGAAACCAGCCCGCAGGCCAAGGCCATCATCCGCGCCGTGCTGGCGCTCGGTCAGAGCCTCCACATCCCGGTGCTTGCCGAAGGTGTCGAGACGCACAGCCAATTGTCGATCCTGCGCGCCGAAGGCTGCAACGAGGCGCAAGGCTTCCTGCTCGGCAGGCCAGCGCCGTTCGGCGAGATCTTTGCGTTGATGAGTGGCGAAGCTGCGACAAGCGTGATCTCGCTGGTAGTTCCCGCCCAAGCCGTGGCCTAGCGCAATAGGTGGTTGAGATTCAGGTCAGGCCGAGTCGAGAATGGCTCGGTCCGAGAACCGGAGCGGAGCGTACTAAAAGTACGTGAGCACCGGAAGCCCAGGAACGAGCCATTCGCAGGCCGGCCTCACCTGAATATCAGCCGCCTACTTCGGCAGCGTGTAGGCCATCACATAGTCGCCCGGCTTGGTGCCGACCGAGCCATGGCCGCCGGCGACGATGACGACGAACTGGCGGCCGTCGGCGACCGTATAGGTCATCGGCGTCGACTGGCCGCCGGCCGGCAGCCTGGCCTGCCAGAGCTGCTTGCCGGTGGCGAGGTCGTAGGCGCGCAGATAATCGTCGACCGCGGCCCCCAGGAAGGCGACGCCGCCTGCCGTGATCATCGGCCCGCCGATGCCTGGAACGCCGACCTTGAGCGGCAGCGGCAGTGGCGTCATGTCGTAGACGGTGCCGTTGCGGTGCTTGTAGGCGATGTTTCCGGTCTTGAGGTCGACGCCGGCGACATAGCCCCATGGCGGCGCCTGGCAGGGAACGCCGAGCGGCGACAGGAACGGCCCCATCACCACCGCATAGGGCGCGCCGTCATTGCGGTTCAGCCCCTGCTCGCTGCCCTTGGTGTTGTCGCCCGGCGCCGGCACGTCCGCGCGAGGTACGAGCCGGGATGTGAACGCCAGATAGGTCGGCATGCCGAACATCACCTGGCGCACCGGGTCGACCGCGACGCCGCCCCAGTTGAAGACGCCGAAATTGCCGGGATAGACCAGCGAGCCCTGCAGCGAGGGCGGCGTGTAGCGGCCCTCGTAGCGCAATTTCCTGAGCTCGATCCGGCACGCCAGTTGGTCGAACATGGTGACGCCCCACATGTCGGCGCCGGTCAGCGGTTTCGGATTGAAGGAAAGATCGGAGGCGGGTTGCGTCGGCGAGGCATGATCGCCATCGATCGCGCCGCCCGGCGCCGGCACTTCCTTGACCGGAATGATCGGCTCGCCGCTGCGCCGGTCGAGCACATAGAGGTCGCCCTGCTTGGTCGGCCCGACCAGCGCCGGCACGACACCGCTTGCGGTGGTGATATCGACCAGCGTCGGCTGCGCCGGCACGTCCATGTCCCACAGATCGTGATGCACGGTCTGCCGCACCCAGCGCAATTGTCCGGTGTTGAGATCGAGCGCGGTGATCGAGGAGGAGAATTTCTCGACATTGGCGCTGCGGCCCATGCCAAGCTGGTCCGGCGTCTGGTTGCCGAGCGGCACGTAGAGCAGCCCGAGCTTTTCGTCGGCGCTTGGCGTCGACCACATGTTGGGCGAGTTGGCCGTATAGGTCTGGCCGGCGGGCAGCGGCGTCGTCTGGTCCGGATTGCCGGAATCCCAGTTCCACAGCAGTGCGCCGCTGTTGACGTCAAAGGCGCGGATGACGCCCGACGGCTCCTGCGTCGAATAATTGTCGTTGACCGCGCCACCGACGATGATCTTGCCGCCGACAATCAGTGGCGCCGAAGTCGAATAATAATAACCCGACTTAGGGTATGGCATATTGTTCAGCAGGTTCAGCGTGCCGGCTTCGGCGAAGGACGGACACACCTGCCCGTTGGCGGCGTCGAGCGCGATCAGCCGTGCGTCCGAGGTCGGTAGATAGACGCGCTGAGCACAAGGCTGCCCGGCGGCGAGCTTGGCATCGGCATAGTAGGACACGCCGCGGCAGGTCTGGTGCTGGCGGTCCTTGTCGAGCTTGATCTTGGGATCGTAGCGCCACTTCTCCTTGCCGGTCGCGGCATCGACGGCGATGGCGAAATTGTGCGGCGTGCAGATGTAGAGCGTGTCGCCGATAGAAGTGCCATTCGCCCGCCGGCATGTCGCCGCCGAGATTGGCGGTCGGCGTCACCTTGTCCATGCCGAGCGTGCCGCCGATGTCGTGCGGGTCGGCGGTCATCGAATAACCGGCGACGGCAAGCGAAGCGAGCACGGCCAGGATCAGCGGCGCCCGCCCGTCGGGGCCTGTCAACCCTCGCCTGGCCCAAGGCGTCAGCAGCCATATGGCCACAAGGACGATGACGCCGCCGCGCGGACCGAGCTGCCACCAGTCGAAGCCGATTTCCCACACCGCCCAGCACAGCGTGGCGAGCACGAAGAACGCGTATAGCCAGAGCGATGTCGATCGGCGCCTGAAAAGCAGCCAAGCGGTGATCAGGAAGACCAGGCCTGAAACGACATAGTACCAGCTGCCGCCCAGCACGGCGAGCCAGATGCCGCCGCCGCCGAGAATGAGACCGATGAGAAAGAGAACGAGGGATGTGATGACGACAGCCAAGACGATGCTCCTTCGATGCGAGCGTGGGCATCCGGGTCCTGCCCTGCCTCGCAGCTTTCCCCTGCCCGCTCCGGCTGTCAAGTTGGCGCGGGACACGCAAAAATAGAACAAAACGTAGACAGTTCTGGTCTTTCGCTGCCGAATCACTACATTCGGGGACGATGTCGGGCTTTTCCGAAGACATGCCTTTTTTCGATGAACCGAATGCGCGGCCCGCGGCCCCGTCCGGCGGCATAGCCGCGCGCGCCATGGCGGCGCGCAGTGGCCAAAACAGCGCGCCCGATTATCTGAAGGGCCTCAACCCGGAACAGCGGCTCGCCGTCGAAACGACCGAAGGTCCGGTTCTGGTGCTGGCCGGCGCCGGCACCGGCAAGACGCGGGTGCTGACCACCCGCATCGCCCACATCCTCGCCACCGGCCGAGCTTTCCCGTCGCAGATCCTGGCCGTGACCTTCACCAACAAGGCCGCGCGCGAGATGAAGCAGCGCATCGGCATCCTGATCGGCGAAGGCAATGTCGAAGGCATGCCCTGGCTCGGCACCTTCCACTCGATCGGCGTGAAACTGCTTCGCAGGCACGCCGAGCTGGCCGGGCTGAAATCGGACTTCACCATCCTCGACACCGACGACGTGGTGCGGCTGATCAAGCAGCTGATCCAGGCCGAAGGGCTGGATGACAAGCGCTGGCCGGCCAAGCAGTTCGCGCAGATGATCGACGGTGGGAAGAACAAGGGGCAAGGACCCGCCGATATTGCCGTGGTCGACGCGCGCAGCTTCGCCAACGGCAAGGGCCGCGAGCTCTACAAGGCCTATCAGGAGCGCCTGCAGACGCTGAATTCCTGCGACTTCGGCGACCTGCTCTGCCACCCGATCCGCATCTTCCGCGCCAATCCCGATGTGTTGAAGGAATACCACAAACGCTTCAAATACATCCTGGTGGACGAGTATCAGGACACCAACACCGCCCAGTACATGTGGCTGCGGCTATTGGCGCAGCGGCCGGATACCGGACGTCCTTCCACATCGCCAGATCTGCGAACGGCCGAAGGCCGCAAGCCCGACCGGGCGTCGGCCGCCCAGGCCGCCCCCGCGGAGGCCAGCGAGCGAAGCTCGCGTGCGGCCGTGAGCGAAAACAAAGTCAATATTTGCTGCGTC
>JAEKLU010000252.1 GCA_019509685.1 Mesorhizobium sp.
AGGCGTGTATAGGCACCCGACTTTCTCAGATTATGGCCTCGATGCGGCCCTTTCGCGAGGGTTGTCGAGGCATTTTGACCATGTAGTGGAGCATATCCATGGCCGTTCCAAAAAGAAAAACCTCTCCGTCGAAGCGCGGCATGCGCCGCTCGGCCGACGCTCTCAAGGCCCCGACCTATGTCGAGGACAAGAATTCCGGCGAAATGCGCCGCCCGCATCACATCGACCTGAAGACCGGCATGTATCGCGGCCGCCAGGTTCTGGAGCCGAAGGAAAGCTGAGAAGCTTCCACGGTTTGTGACGTTTCAAAAGACCGGCCTCTTGCCGGTCTTTTTTGTTTTTGGCGGCTGCCCTGTCCGTGAGACCAGCGCCGGCACGCGGCGCGCCTTGGCGTTCTCAATCCCTGAGCGGTCGCTCGCTCAGCCCGGCAACCGGCTGACATCGTTATTTCATTAGGTCTTACAGCGTGTTCGACGGAGGCATCGAAAAATCTTGACGGCGCGCCCGCGCCGCATTCTACAAAATGGGTGCCCCCATTGGAGACGCCCAGATGTTTGGTGCCATCCCGCTGCTGATCGTGCCTTTCGTCCTCTACAATCTCGGATTGCTCGGCCTGTTCGGCGGCGGCGACGATCCGTGGATGACCGAGATGTTCTCCTTCCGCATGATGTCGGGTGGCGTCTTCTCGATGACGCTCGGCGACCTGATGGTGCTGATCGGGCTGATCTTCCTGTTCATCGAGATCTCAAAATCGGTACGCACCACCAATGCCTCGATCATGGATCATCTGTTGTCGACGTTGGTGTTCATCGCCTTCCTGGTCGAGTTCCTGCTGGTCAAGGGCGCGGCGCACTCCGTCTTCTTCACGCTGATGGTCATCGCGCTGTTCGACGTGCTGGCGGGTTTTTCGGTTTCGATGCGGTCGGCCAGCCGGGATATCAATCTGAACTAGGGCACATCCCGTGGCCCGCCGGTCGGACGCTGTCAGCCGGCGACCGCTTCGGCCTTTCGTGCGACCACAGCCAGATAAGCCGCCTGCAGTTGCTGGCGCACGCCTGGCGTTCCGGGTGGTGTCTTCAGCGGCACGCCAAGATGCTCGTGGCGCAGCTCGTCCATGAACTGCTCCCATAGCGGCGCGCCGCCTTTTTCCAAAAGCTCGGCGCGGATCGACAGCTCCTCGCTCACCGGCAGCCAGACGCGCCCCCAGGCGCCGAGATGCGCCATGATCGGCACCAGCGTGATCGCCATCTCGGTCAGGCTGTAGATCGCCTTCTGCTTGTGGCTGGGGTCGTCGGCCTTGGTCAGCATGCCAAGCTCCATCAGCCGCTTCAGCCGGTCGGCCAGGATGTTGGAGGCGATGCCCTCGATCGAGCCGTTGAGCAGTTCGCGGAAATGACGCCTGCCGCCAAAGATCATGTCGCGCAGCAGGATCAGGCTCCAGCGATCGCCGAAGACCTCGAGCGACAGATTGATCGGGCAGCCGGACCGGTGCTCGGTTTTCATAACCATCTCCAAGAAACCAGTTGCATTATGATATCAGTTTAATTATCGTGCAACCGATTGCAAAACGCAACTGGTTGGAGGAGCATAGACCATGTCGGCACAACGCCCGGAAATCGTTTCGCAGACGTTCGGCAACCCGACCGATCCGGCAATCCTGCTGGTCATGGGCGCCATGGCCTCGATGCTCTGGTGGCCCGAAGCGTTCTGCCGGCAGCTTGCCGGGCACGGCCGCTTCGTCATCCGCTACGACAATCGCGACACCGGCCTGTCGACGAAATACGCAGCCGGCGCGCCGCCCTACACATTCGAGGACATGGTGGACGATGCCGTGCGCGTGCTCGACGACCATGGCGTCGCCAAGGCGCATATCGTCGGCATGTCGATGGGCGGGATGATCGCGCAGACCGTTGCGCTCAAATATCCGCAGCGCGTCACAGCACTCACCGTGATCTCCAGCTCGCCGCTCGGCGTCGATACGTCCGGCCTGCCCGGAATGACCGCGGCCTATGGCCAGCATGCGGCGGAAGGCGGCGACGTCGATTGGTCCGATCGGACCCAAGTGCTTGCCTACATGGCAAAGGATGCGCGTGCGCTCGCCAGCACTCTGCACCCGTTCGATGCGGACCGGGCACAAGAGTTGATCGACACTGACTACGAGCGCTCAAGCGGCTTCGCAAGCGCGACCAACCATTTTGCGCTCAAGGGCGGCGGTCCCAAGCGCAGCATAACGGATCTCACCGTGCCGCTGCTCGTCATCCATGGCACATCCGATCCGATCTTCCCGGTCGAACATGGCGCCGCACTGGCCAAGGCCGTTCGCGGCGCCAGGCTGGTCGAGATCAAAGGCGGCGGCCACGAGCTGCATCCAGACGACTGGCCGCAGATCATCGAAGCCATCGCGGCACATGGCTGATAGCCGCGCCCTTGACGCGGCAAGCACGCCACAATAGTTAAGTAGTTACTTCAGTGTTGATCGAACGCCCCGACGACAAAGAGAGCCGAGAATGTCCCTGACCTTTCATTTCCACCCGCTGGCTTCCTTCTGCTGGAAGCCGCTGATTGCGTTCTACGAGAACGAAACGCCGTTCAAGCCGGCGATTGTCGACCTTGGCGACGAGGCTTCGCGGTCGGCTTTCCTGAAGGTATCGCCGACCGGCAAGATGCCGGCGCTACGCGACGACGCGCGTGACCGCACGGTGCTGGAATCGACCATCGTCATCGAGTATCTGGCGGCGCATTATCCAGGGCCGGTCGCGCTGGTGCCCGACGATGTCGACCTTGCCCTCCAGGTCCGTCAGGCCGACCGCTTCTATGATTTCTACGTGCAGGCGCCGATGCAGAAGATCGTCGGCGACAGGCTGCGTCCGCAGGACAAGACCGATCCATTCGGGGTCGAGGAGAGCCGTGCGCAGCTGCGCAATGCCTATGACATCATCGAAAGGGACATGAAGGAGAAGAACTGGGCAGTCGGCGAGGCCTTCACCATGGCCGACTGCGCCGCTTCACCGGCGCTGTTCTACGCCAACAAGGTCGAACCCTTCGGCGACAGCTTCCCTGCGGTGAAGCGCTACCACGACCGTCTGCTGGCGCGCCCGTCTTTCGCCCGGGTGGTCGAGGAGGCGCAGCCCTATTTCAAATTCTTCCCTTACAACAACGGCTAAAGCGCCATGCTGCACGATCCCGCCCAGCTCGACCTGATGTTCCAGGCGCTCGCCGATCCGGCGCGGCGCAGCATGGTGGAGCGGCTGTCGCGCGGACCGGCTTCGGTCAGCCAGCTGGCCGAGCCGCTGGCGATGTCGCTGTCGGCGGTAGTCCAGCATCTCAACCTGCTCGAGGCGAGCGGTCTGGTGCGGACGGAAAAAATCGGCCGGGTGCGGACCTGCCAGATCGAGCCGAAGGCGCTTCAGGCGGCCGAGCACTGGATCAACGAGCGGCGGCTCTCCTGGCAGCGCCGGCTCGATCGTCTCGGCGATTTCCTGGCTGAAACGGAATGAAGGAGGCGATGATGACCGAAAGTTCCGTTACCCATGCAACGATCGTGCTCGAGCGTAGCTACGCCGCCGCGCCGGCACGGGTGTTCCAGGCCCTTGCCGACGTGGAAGCGCGAAAGCGCTGGGGCAGGCCTTCGCCATCGGTGGAACTGGTCTACGACAAGGCGGATTTTCGGGTCGGCGGTGTGGACGTCAGTCGCTGCGGACCGCGCGGCAAGCTGATCTGCCGGGTCGAGACGCGGTATCTCGATATCGAACCGGACCATCGCATCATCTCCGCTGAGATTGTTTCGGAAGGCTGGAACAAGCTTTCCATTTCGCTGATCACGGTCGAACTGCAGGCCATCGGAACATCCACCCGGCTGGTGCTCACCGATCAGATCACGGCGCTCGGCGGCAAGGACATGATTGCCGGCAGCCGCGAAGGGCTCGGCGCGAGCCTCGACAATCTTGTCGCGGAACTCTCTCGACTGCCGGTCCAGGCATAAAGCCGGCCGCCAGCCTGCCTTGGCCAACCCATCAAGCAGAGGAGAAGACATGGCTGCCAAAAACCGGGCGGAGCTGATCCGCCGCTATTTCGCCGCCTACCAGGCGGGGGAGCGCGACGTCGTCGCGGCGGTGCTGACGCACGATTTCAGCTTCACCAGCCCCTATGACGACGCCATCGACACGGCGACCTATTTCGGGCGCTGCTGGCCGAAAAGCCCGGTGTTCCGATCGATGGCGATCGAGCGGATCTGCGAGGACCATGACGCGGCCTTTGTTCTTTACCGCTGCGAGACGCTGGACGGCAAAACCTTCCACAACACCGAACTGCACCTGTTCACCGGCGACCAGCTTCGCGCCGTCGAAGTCTATTTCGGCGCCGCCTATCGCGACGGCGCCTTCGTCCCGCTGCCGCAATCGACCTGACCAACGAGGAACCAGTCCATGATCGAACGATCCGTCGTCCATTCCACCTTCATCATCGAGCGCGTCTACCCGCAGGCGCCGGCGAAGGTCTATTTCGCCTTGACCGACGCCGAGGCCAAACGGCGCTGGTTCGGCGATCCGTCAAATCCGCAGCGTGACAGCTATCGCATGGATTTCCGTGTCGGCGGCCAGGAGGTCAACAGCGGCGGGCCGAAGGACGGGCCGGTCCACACCTATACCGCGACATATCTCGACATCGTGCCCAATGAGCGCCTCGTCTACAGCTACGACATGCTGTTCGGCGACACGCGCATCTCGGTGTCGCTGGCGACGATGGAGTTGCGGCCGGAAGGCACCGGCACGCGGCTGGTGCTGACCGAGCAGGGCGCGTTCCTCGACGGCCACGACACATCGGCAACGCGCGAGCACGGAACCAACATCCTGCTCGACATGCTGGGTAACGCTTTGCGGTCAATCTGACAAAGCCGGTTGTTGGCCGCGCTCGTGAAAATCATCATTCCCCGGGCGATACTTCCCAGAACTGGTCGAGCCAGATGTTGAGCCTGAGGAAACCGGCGGTGCTGACAGTGTAGACGCGCCTGGTGCCTTCGGCCTTGGCGTTGACCAGGCCGGCGTCGAGCAGGACTTTCAGATGCTGGGAGACGGCGGGGCGCGATACAGGCAGTCCCGCCGCCAATTCATTCACCGTCTTCGGGCCGCGCCGGAGTTCTTCCAAGAGATAGCGCCGGTTGGGATCGGCTATCGCCATGAAGGCGTCGGAAAACATCATGCCTTTATTTGTGGGGCAAAGTGTTTCGAATCTCAACCATTGGTTTCAACCTTTCTGCGCGGATCGAGCCGCAGGGCTTCTGGCGTGACGGCGCGCTCGGAAGGCTGCGTCTTGAAGGCGTCGCGGTTCTCGATGGGCACCGGCGCGCGGGCGCGAATGCGCAGCAGCGTGTAGCCGGCGAGGCTGAGATGCGCGAGCGCGGTTGCAAGGAACAGTCCTTCAGGACGCACCCATCCCATCAGGGCGGCGGCCAGCAGCGGACCGATCATGGTGCCGAAGCCGTAGAGCAGCAACAGGCCGCCCGAAACCTTGACGAAATCCTCGGCCCGCGCGTGGTCGTTGGCATGCGCCACGGCGATCGAATAGAGCGTGTAAGCGAAGCCGCCATAGGCGGCGGTCAGCACGATGACGAAAATCGCGGAACGAGGCGAGATCAGGAAAAGCAGGATCGCGACGAGCGCGGCGCCGAAAGCGGCGCCGGCAAGCACGAAGCGGCGATCCGTGGTGTCGGAGAGCCGCCCGGCCGGAAGCTGCATGGCCGCGCCGGCTATGACCACCAGGCTCATCATCAGCGCGATCTCGGCCGTCGAGATGCCGATGCGGGCGCCGTAGACGGCGCCCAGCGTGCCCCAGGCGCCATTGGCGATGCCGATCAGCAGGCAGGCCACCGCCGACACCGGCGAATTGGCGTAGAGGCCTTTGACGTCGAGCTTGACGTCCTGCAACGGCTTCGGCGTCGATTGCGTCGATACGGCGGTCGGGATGAGCGAGAGGCAGAACAGGATGCCGGTGATCATGAACAGCGAGGCCGACCTGACATCGCCGCCGGCAACGATCATCTGGCCGCCCATGATCGAGGCATAGGTGACCATCATGTAGAGGCCGAAGACGGTGCCGCGGTTCTCGTTGGTCGCCTTCTCGTTCAGCCAGCTCTCGATGACCATGAAGGCGCCGGCCATGGTGAAGCCGGTGAAGGCGCGCAACGCGATCCAGAAATATTGGTCGATGATCAGGCCGGTGAGCAGCGCGACGATGGCGCCGGACGCGGCGAAGGCGCCGAAAGCCCGGACATGGCCGGCGCGGCGCACCAGGCGTGGAGCGAAGAAGCAACCGGCGACGAAGCCGCCGGCCCAGGCCGTGCCCATCAGGCCGAGCGAGGCGGTCGAGAAGCCTTCGATCTGTCCGCGCAGAGGCAAAAGCAGGCCATGCAGGCCTGAAGCGGCCAGCAGGAACGCGGTGCCGCGCAGCAGCGAGAGGATCGGTCGGTAGGTTGCAAACATCGCTTGATCCGGATTCGGGCGCAGGTGTCTGAAGACAGGCGTATTGGGGCTTTTCGGCGGCAGTTCCGTACAGCGGCGCGGTTATCCGCGGCGGAACAGCGCGTCCGCGGCGGACTTGGTGGCGCCCTTGGCCGCCGCCTCGGCTTCCAGCCTGGCGATCTCTTCGCGCAGCAACGCGATGCGCTCCGTCAGTTCGCCGACGGACAGCAGCGACAGATCCTGGCCGATCTCGTGCGGGCGCGCCTTTTTCCTGGGTTCGTCGTCGAAGATCGCCATCGTCGCTCCTCCCTTTTTGGCCATTTGCCTGATTTGGCAATGAGCATACATAGGGCAGGGCTATTGATGCAAACGACTGGCGACACACCGGTAAATGGAGACAGGATGACAATGGCGAGTGGTCACAAAATTCCGGAAAAGATGACGGCCATCGCGATCTCGCAGCCGGGCGGCCCCAGGGTGCTGAAGGCCGAAACGCGCGATGTGCCGGTGCCCGGTCCCGGCGAGGTGCTGATCCGCGTGCACGCCGCCGGCGTCAACCGGCCGGATGTGCAGCAGCGCAAGGGCGCCTATCCGCCGCCGCCGGGCGCCTCGGACCTGCCCGGCCTGGAGGCGTCGGGCGAGGTGGCGGCACTTAGCGACGAGATCTCGCGCTGGCGCATCGGCGACCGCGTCTGCGCGCTGACACCGGGTGGCGGCTATGCCGAATATGTCAAGGTGCATGCCGGCAGCGTGCTGCCGCTGCCGGCCGGCTTCACCCATACGGAAGCCGCGGCGGTGCCGGAGAACTACTTCACCGTATGGCACAATGTGTTCGAGCGCGGCGGCCTGAAGAAGGGCGAGACGCTGCTCGTCCATGGCGGCTCGTCAGGCATCGGCACGACGGCGATCCAGCTGGCCTCGGCCTTCGGCGCCACTGTTATCACTACGGCCGGCAGCAAGGAGAAATGCGACGCCTGCCTGAAGCTCGGCGCCGATCGCGCGATCAATTACCGCGAGGAGGATTTCGTCGCAGCGGTCAAGGACGCCACCGGCGGCAAGGGCGCCGACGTCATCCTCGACATAGTCGGCGGCGATTACGTCGCGCGCAATTACGAAGCCGCGGCCGTCGAAGGGCGCATCGTGCAGATCGCCGTGCAGGCCGGCGCGGTGGCCAGCGCCGATTTCTCCAGGATCATGGTCAAGCGCCTCACCCATACCGGCTCGACGCTCAGGCCGCGCACCGTCGAGTTCAAGGCGGCGATCGCCGCCGCGCTCGAAGCGC
This sequence comes from Mesorhizobium sp., assembly GCA_019509685.1. The sequence continues at coordinate 7,738 of JAEKLU010000252.1, forward strand.
AGGTGTGGCCGCTGCTCAGCACGCGCAAGGTGGCACCGGTCATGGACATGATCTTTCCGCTGACCGAAGCCTGGCGGGCGCATGAACGGATGGAAGACGGCGAGCATATCGGCAAGATCGTCCTCGATGTGGGTTGAGAGGGGAGTAGGGGAGTAGGGGAGTAGGGGAGTAGGGGAGTAGGGGAGTAGGGGAGTAGGGGAGTAGGGGAGGCCGCCTTCGTTCGCCCTACTGCCCTATTCCCTTACTCCCTGCTCCCCTTTCTTTGCTGCAATGCACAAAACGCATTGCGGCCATGCAAAAGCGTCTGTTCATTTCGTGGGCAACACTGCCTATCTAAGCGTCATCGAAACGATTTTATCCAACAAATGGAGGAATACCATGAACCCGATCCGCGCTTTCCGTAACTGGCGTATGTACAACGAGACCGTGCGTGAGCTGAACAAGCTCAATGCCCGTCAGCTGAGCGACCTCGGCATCAGCCGCGCCGACATCGAGCGTATCGCCCGCCAGGCGGTTTAATCAAAAAAGGACGGCCCGGCCGTAAGGCCGGGTTGCCCTGTCAAAGCAGAGCCGTCGAGACGCTTGCTTTGTCTCCGGTTCCGAGCCCGCTGGACCTCGTCCAGCGGGTTTTGTCTTTTCTGGACGGTTTAGAGTGCGTCGCGTCGAAGCAACTGCCAGCGCCGCGCTTTACGTCTTTGTTTTAGGCATGTCGTTCTTCCAAAACCGCCGCACGCTTTGGGCGGCAGGCATTTTCCGGCTCGTGCCCAAAAATATTGCGAAATCCTGACGGAGCGTTTATACAGGCCGCGAATTTCCCATTTTGGTGGCTCTAAAACCACCGCCCGCGCGGGAACGCGGGCGAACGAGAAGGATTTTTGAAATGGCCAATAGTCTGCTGATGCCCAAGGCGACCGCCGTCTGGCTGGTCGACAACACCGCGCTCTCTTTCGAGCAGATCGCGCAGTTCTGCGGGTTGCATCCGCTGGAAGTCAAGGCGATCGCCGACGGCGAGTCCGCGCAAGGCATCAAGGGCATGGATCCGATCATGACCGGCCAGCTGACGCGCGACGAGATCGCGCGCGGCGAGAAGGACACCAACCACCGTCTGAAACTGTCGGACCCGAAGGTGCGTGTGCCGGAATCGAAGCGCAAGGGTCCGCGCTACACGCCGCTGTCGAAGCGCCAGGACCGCCCCAATGCCATTCTGTGGCTGGTGCGCAACCATCCCGAGCTCAAGGACGCGCAGATCTCGCGGCTCGTCGGCACCACCAAGTCGACGATCGAGCAGATCCGCGAGCGCAAGCACTGGAACTCGGCCAATCTGCAGCCGATGGACCCGGTGACGCTGGGTCTCACCTCGCAAATCGACCTCGACCTGGAAGTCAACCGCGCCTCGCGCGGCCGCGAGCAGGCGCAGCCTGTCGGCGACACGCTGCTGCCGGCGGCGCTGACCGAGCGGCTGGTGCCGGCTCCCGAGAAGCCGAAGGACGAGGATGCCGAGCTCGACGCCAACGCCGTCTTCGCCAAGCTCTCGGCGCTAAAGTCGAAGGACAAGGACGAAGACGAGGAGTAGTCTCGTCCGGATTGAATAAGCCCGCTCGATGAAATGACCCCCGAAAAGTTGGACGGTTCATTCGAGCGGGCTTTTTTATTGACGCGACTAGCGAGGTATCACGTCCGCGCGGCGCGGTCGGGGGCCATGCCGTAATCCTCCGAGCGTTCGACCGCGCGGTAGAAATCGGCGAGCTGCTTGCCGCGTTCCGGCTTGAAGACGCGGCCGGCGATGACCACCGAGGCGATGCGGTCGATGCGGAAGGCGCGGAAATCGTCGCGCATCTCGCACCAGGCGACCAGCGTCCAGACCTTGCCCCAGAACCACAGGCCGAGCGGCCTGATGTCGCGCGCGGTGCCGCGGCCTGCCTCGTCGGAATAGTCGATGGTCAGCACCTGGCGCTTTTCGACGGCCCGCTCGATCAGGTCGATCGCCTCACGCGCGGCGTCGCTCACCACCCACATCGGCGTGTGGATCTCGGTGCGGGCGATGCGGTCCTTCTCGGTGTCGGGCAGCACCGCGCCGATCTTGACCAGCGCTTCGTCGGCCGCCCTTGCCATTGCCGCGCCGCCAAAGGCGCGCACCATGCGGGCGCCGGCAACCAGCGCCACGATCTCGTCACGTGTAAACATCAGCGGCGGAAGGTCGAAACCCTCCCTCATCATGTAGCCGACGCCTGCTTCTCCGTCGATCGGCACGCCGGTCGACTGCAGGTCGGCAATGTCGCGGTAAATGGTCCGCTCGGAAACCTCGAGCCTGGAATAGCCTGTCGGCGCGGCGCATGGATTTCTCCCCTGATTCCGGTTCTATGCATGTCGTGACCCCAAAACCCGTTCCCACTTTTGGGCGACATGCATTATGGCTTCAGCCCTTCGCGCTTGCGCTGCGTGGCAACGAACTTGGCGCCGAAGGACAGTCTGCCCGTCGTCGGCGTGCTTGCATCCAGGACGCGCCAGAACGGCGCCACGTCGCTCAGCGCCATGCCGCGTTCGAAATCCTCGTGAGCGGCCTCGGCAACTGTGCGCAGATGATAGCCGATGGTGACCGGACATGTCACTTCCGCGCCGTGTTCCACGGCAAGTGCTGTCCGTAGCGCGCGGACGTCCATCTCCACGCCTTCGGGAATGGAGCGGATGAAATCGTCGACCTGCCGCGCCGCCAAAGGCGCGCACCATGCGGGCGCCGGCAACCAGCGCCACGATCTCATCACGTGTAAACATCAGCGGCGGAAGGTCGAAACCCTCCCTCATCATGTAGCCGACGCCTGCTTCTCCGTCGATCGGCACGCCGGTCGACTGCAGGTCGGCAATGTCGCGGTAAATGGTCCGCTCGGAAACCTCGAGCC
>JAEKLU010000253.1 GCA_019509685.1 Mesorhizobium sp.
CCCACGGACGGACCGCCACCGGGTCGATCAGCAGCAACTTCTCATAGTCACAGCCGTCGATCAGATGCGCGCGTAAAGCCGTGGCGCCGCCGAAATCATGAGCGATGATTTTTGGCCGCTCGAGCTTCCAGAAAGAGAGCATCGCCGCCAGCGCCTTGTTCTGGATGCCCAGCGAGACGTCCTGCCCCGGCCGTTTGTCGGATCGCCCGTATCCGGGCAGGTCATAGAAATACAGAGTGTGGTCGCGCGCCAGCTCCGGTGCGATGCGGTGCCAGACATGCGACGAAAACGGCGTGCCATGCACGAGCACCAGCGCTGGGCCCGAGCCGGCGGTGCCCCATGCGATGGCCGTGCCGTTCCAGTCAAATATCTGTGTGGTCATGGTGCTGCACCAATCGGCTGTTTCGCCCGCCAACGATAGTCCCTCGCGGCGACGCTCAGAAACGCGAAATTCTCACAACAGCTTCAATGGAGCCTCTTATGACGCCGGCAAGTGGTTGGACCGAGACCGACCCGGCAATTTCAACTTTCCTTTGAGGCTGTTGTCGCCGGTTGTGCGGCAATAGCGCCATTGCTCTGCGTCCAGCTTTTCGCTATGTGCCTCAAAGGCATTTTCGAAGGGGTATTCCTATGGCTGATCACTCGCCGACCGGTCCTGTCGAACTGGGCGCCCAGATGGACTACGCCGAGCATGACCGCACCTATCATGGCTTCCTCGCGCTGGCCAAATACGGCTCGCTGTTTTGCGCGGCCATTCTCATCGCCATGGCCTTCGGCTTCTTCGTCGGCGGCTTCTTCTCGGCGGCCATCGTGTTCATCCTGATCATGGCGGTCGGCGCGCTTATTCTGCGGTAGTCTCTTCCAGCCCATTGCCCTCGACGTCGCCGGACGTCCGGCCGACGCCTTGCGCAACCAAGGTTCCAGCCGAAAGGATCATCCGGTGGGGCAGATAATATTCATCCCTCGTGAGCTTGACCCGAACGAGCCGCGCGTCGCGGCTTCGCCGGACACGGTCAAGCGTCTGACAGGTTTCGGCTTCGACGTCATCGTCGAGAAGGGCGCCGGCCAGGGCTCGCGCATCACCGATCAGGATTTTACAGGCGCCGGTGCCGCGATCGGCAAGGCGGGCGATGCCGCCGGGGCCGATGTCGTGCTGAAAGTGCGCCGGCCAACCGATGCGGAGCTGAAGACCTACAAGTCCGGCGCCGCGGTCATCGCCATTATGGATCCCTATGGCAACGATGCCGCAGTCGCCGCGCTTGCCAGGGCCGGCGTCACCGCCTTCTCGATGGAGTTCATGCCGCGCATCACGCGCGCCCAGTCGATGGACGTGCTGTCTTCGCAGGCCAATCTCGCCGGCTACCAGGCGGTGATCGACGCCGCCGCCGAATATGACCGCGCGCTGCCGATGATGATGACGGCGGCGGGCACCGTGCCGGCGGCCAAGACCTTCATCATGGGCGTCGGTGTTGCCGGCCTGCAGGCGATCGCCACGGCACGCCGGCTCGGCGCGGTCGTCACCGCCACCGACGTGCGCCCGGCGGTGAAGGAGCAGGTGCAGTCGCTCGGCGCCAAATTCCTGGCGGTCGAGGACGAGGAGTTCAAGGCGGCCGAAACTGCCGGCGGCTACGCCAAGGAAATGTCCAAGGAATACCAGGCCAAGCAGGCAGCGCTCACCGCCGAGCACATCGCCAAGCAGGACATCGTCATCACCACGGCGCTTATCCCCGGCCGCCCGGCGCCGAAGCTGGTCTCCGCCGCCATGGTCGCCTCGATGAAGCCAGGCTCGGTGATCGTCGATCTCGCCGTCGAACGTGGCGGCAATGTCGAGGGCGCGGTGCCCGGCAAGGTCGTGACGACGGAAAATGGCGTCAAGATCGTCGGCCATCTCAATGTCCCCGGCCGTGTCGCCGCTTCGGCCTCGCTGCTTTATGCCAAGAACCTGTTCGCCTTCCTCGAGACGATGATCGACAAGACGGCGAAGACCCTTGCCATCAAGCGCGACGACGAACTGGTCAAGGCGACCATGCTGACCGATGCTGGCAAGGTGGTGCATCCGAACTTCGCCAAGGCAGCGCAAGAACCGCGCACCGAGCCGGCCGCCATTCCCGCAACGACCATGGTCGCCGACGCCAAACCGGCGCCGAAGAAGAAGGCCGCCGCCAAGTCGCCCTCATCCAAGCCAGAAGGGACCGCATGATGGAAGCCCTGCAGAAAGCCCTCGATCAACTCGATCAGGCGACGGCCGCGGTGCGGGTCGCGATGCATGATCTGGCAACCACGCCGGCCGCTGCTGACGCGGCGCACGCGCTGTCCGGCGGCGCCGTCGATCCTTTCGTCTTCCAGTTCGCCATCTTCGTGCTGGCGATCTTCGTCGGCTATTATGTCGTCTGGTCGGTGACGCCGGCGCTGCACACGCCGCTGATGGCCGTCACCAACGCCATTTCCTCGGTCATCGTCGTCGGCGCGCTGCTTGCCGTCGGCATTTCGGCCTCTGGGCTCGCCGCCGGCTTCGGTTTCGTCGCCCTGGTGCTGGTCTCGGTCAACATCTTCGGTGGCTTCCTGGTCACCCAGCGCATGCTTGCCATGTACAAGAAGAAGGACAAGTGACGTGAGCGTCAATCTGGCTTCCTTCCTCTATCTCGTCTCCGGCATCCTGTTCATCCTGGCGCTGCGCGGACTGTCGCATCCGACCACCAGCCGTCGGGGCAATCTCTTCGGCATGATCGGCATGGGTATCGCCATTGCCACCACGCTGGCGCTGGCCTTGCCCTTGGCTCCCTCGATTGGCCGTTTTGGTTTGATCGTGCTCGGTCTGGCCATCGGCGGCGGCATCGGCGCCGTCACCGCGCGCCGCATCGCCATGACCTCGATGCCGCAACTGGTCGCCGCTTTCCACTCTCTCGTCGGCTTTGCCGCCGTGATGGTGGCGGCCGCCGCCATGTATGCGCCGGAAAGCTTCAGGATCGGCACGGCGGGCGATATCCACGCCGAGGCCCTGATCGAGATGAGCCTGGGCGTGGCCATCGGCGCCATCACCTTCACCGGTTCGGTCATCGCCTTCCTGAAGCTCGACGGCCGCATGTCCGGCAAGCCGATCATGATCGGCGGCCGCCATCTCATCAACATCGCGCTTGGCGTCGCCCTGGTGGTGCTGATCGTGCTACTGGTCACCACCGAAGCGAAGTTCGTCTTCTGGCTGATCGTGCTGGCCTCGCTGGCGCTTGGCGTGCTTCTGATCATTCCGATCGGCGGCGCCGACATGCCGGTCGTGGTCTCGATGCTGAACTCCTATTCCGGCTGGGCGGCGCAGCGGCTGCCCTCGGCTTCACGCTCGGCAATCTGGCGCTGATCATCACCGGCGCGCTGGTCGGCTCTTCGGGCGCGATCCTGTCCTACATCATGTGCAAGGGCATGAATCGAAGCTTCATCTCGGTCATCCTTGGCGGCTTCGGCGGCGAGACGGCGGCTGCGGCCGACGACGGCATCGAGCGCACCGTCAAGCAGGGCTCGGCCGAGGACGCCGCCTATCTGATGATGAATGCGCAGAAGGTCATCATCGTGCCGGGCTACGGCATGGCGGTCGCCCAGGCGCAGCATGCGCTGCGCGAAATGGCCGACAAGCTCAAGGCCAACGGTGTCGACGTCAAATACGCCATCCACCCCGTCGCCGGCCGTATGCCCGGCCACATGAATGTGCTGCTCGCGGAAGCCAACGTGCCCTATGACGAGGTGTTCGAGCTTGAGGACATCAACTCCGAATTCGCGCAGGCCGACGTCGCCTATGTCATCGGCGCCAACGACGTCACCAACCCGTCCGCGCGCGACGACAAGTCCTCGCCGATCTACGGCATGCCGATCCTCGACGTCGACAAGGCGCGCACCTGTCTGTTCGTCAAGCGTTCGCTCGGCTCCGGCTATGCCGGCATCGACAACACGCTGTTCTACAAGGACGGCACGATGATGCTGCTCGGCGACGCCAAGAAGATGACCGAGGAAATAGTCAAGGCTTTCGATCACTGATCAGTCGATTGATGCAAATTCCTCGGCCCGTAAATAGAACGAGCCCGGCTTGTGAAAGCCGGGCTCGTTTCAATTTGGCGCTTGATATCGTTCAGCGGGTGGTCAGGTAGGCGGTTTCCTCGTCGTCGCGCTGCCTGCCGCCGAGAGCGGCTGCCGCACTGGCGATGAAGGCGCCGATGACCAGCGACAGGGCGCCGAGCAGGGCAAAGGTCGCGCTGCCTTTCCTGGCGGTATCGGCAGCCTGCTTTGCCTTGACCTTGGCGTCCTCGATCTTGGCCACCATCGCATCGACACGGGCCTTGGCGTCCGCCGCGGACAGACCTGTACGGGCGGCGACCAATTGCGACAGATAAGCCTTGTCATCGGCCGAAATCTCGCCCGCCGAAGCACCGGCGATCAAGATGCGAGTGGCTTGGCCAACGGCAGCCGCATCGCCATCCGAGCCTGTCGCCGCTACCTTGGTTGGATCGGCCGGCCTGAACAGCGAATCCACCAAATAGGAAGTCGCATTGCTGGTCGCTCCGCCGCCTGCATTAGCCGACGCTCCGGCCGATGCACCCATGGCTGCGCCCGACGCCACGTTGGACACCGCCTGAACGCCTGAACCAAGCGCTGCCGACAGCGCCGAGCCAAGCACGCCGACGACAAGCAGCGTCGCCAGCGCCCAGGCGAGGAAGCCATGCGCGGTGTCACGGAAATAGACCTCGTCGGTGTGGATGCCGACCCATTTGGTGCGAAGGCGTCCGGCAAGGTAGCCGCCGACGCCGGAAGACAGCCATTGCACGATGATGAGCCAGATTGCGGTCGACACCGCGAAGGTGGTGACCGAAGCGCCCGAGCCCGACCATGGCGAGACCATGCTCAGCCCAAGCCCGGAGCCGAGCAGCATGAGGATGAAGGTCAGCGTCGAGGCGGCGAAGGCGCCGGCGATGATCGGACCCCAGCTGACGGCGGTGGCGGATGATTCCGTTGAAGCGGATACGTCGGCAGCCGACACGATTGTCATGGACACCCCCTACCGTGCGAACAGCATGATGAGGATGATGATCGGGATCGGAATACCGAGCAACCAGAGCAAAATGCCACGTCCCATGGAAGTCTCCTTGCAAGAAATTGTGATCGATGCTGTCACAATGTCTTGTGAAGGCTTCCGTTCCGGCCGGGTTACAAAATGATTTGCTGCAAAATCATGGAACCAACCGGCGCGACGCTGCACGCCGGCATGGCATCCGATCAAATATCCAGATTGGCGACCGACAGTGCGTTGTCCTGGATGAATTCGCGGCGTGGCTCGACCTCGTCGCCCATCAGGCGTGAAAACAGCGAGTCGGCATCGGTCGCGTCATTGACCTTGACCTGCAGCAGCGAGCGCACATTCGGGTCGAGCGTGGTTTCCCACAGCTGCTCGGCATTCATCTCGCCGAGGCCCTTGTAGCGCTGCATGGTCAATCCTTTGCGGCCGGTGGCGAACACCGCGTTGAGCAGCGCCAGCGGCCCCGCGATCGTCTCCGAGACCTCCTTGCGGCGCAGCACGGGCGGCTCGCCATAGATTTCGGCAAGGCGCGGTGCATAGCGGTCGAGCTGGCGCGCATCGGCCGAATTGATGAGCCCGGCATCGAGCTGGGCGAATTCCTTCACGCCGCGCACGGTGCGCTCGAAGACATAGCCGCCGACGCCTTCATTGGAGGTCGACAGGCGGCCGGTCCAGCCGCGCTCGGTCTCTTCGGCAATGATGTCGAGTCGCTTGGCGACGCGTTCGGCCATGGCGTTGGCGCGGCCTAGATCGTTCAGCACGTCGGCATTGAGCGCGCCGGCAATCGCCGCCTGCTCGACGACGCCGCGGTTGTAGCGCGTGTGCAGCCCGTTGACCAGCTGGCGCACGGCGAGCGCGTCGTCGATGGCGCTGCGCAGATCCTGGCCGGTTCGGACTTCGCCCGAACCGAGCGAAAGCGACGCTTCCTCCAGTCCCGAACCGATCAGGAATTCCTCGAAAGCGCTTTCATCCTTGATGTATTGCGAGCTCTTGCCGCGCGTCACTTTGTAGAGCGGCGGCTGGGCGATGTAGAGATGGCCACGCTCGATCAGCTCCGGCATCTGCCGGAAGAAGAAGGTGAGCAGCAGCGTGCGGATGTGGGCGCCGTCGACGTCGGCGTCCGTCATCAGGATGATCTTGTGGTAGCGCAGCTTGTCGGCGTTGAACTCGTCCTTGCCGATAGAGGTGCCGAGCGCGGTGATCAGCGTGCCGATCATGTCCGAGGACAGCATACGATCGAAGCGGGCGCGCTCGACATTCAGGATCTTGCCGCGCAGCGGCAGGATCGCCTGGTTCTGGCGCGAGCGGCCGCCCTTGGCCGAGCCGCCGGCCGAGTCACCCTCGACGATGAAGATTTCGGACTTGGCCGGATCGCGCTCCTGGCAATCGGCAAGCTTGCCGGGCAGCGAGGTGACGCCGAGCGAGCTCTTGCGAGTGATGTCGCGCGCCTTGCGCGCGGCTTCGCGCGCGGCAGCCGCCTGAATCACCTTCTCGACCACGACCTTGCCTTCGGCCGGATGCTCTTCCAGCCAGGTGCCCAGCGCCTCGTTGACCAGGCTTTCCACCACTGGACGCACTTCGGACGAAACCAGCTTGTCCTTGGTCTGCGAGGAGAATTTCGGATCCGGAACCTTGACCGAGAGCACCGCGGTCAGGCCCTCGCGGCAGTCGTCACCGGTCAGCGAGACCTTTTCCTTCTTGGTCTGTCCGGAGGACTCGCCATAGCCGGTGACCTGCCTGGTCAGCGCGGCGCGGAAACCGGCCAGATGCGTGCCGCCATCGCGCTGCGGGATGTTGTTGGTGAAGGCCAGCACATTCTCGTGGTAGCTGTCGTTCCACCACATCGCCACCTCGACGGTGATGCCGTCGCGCTCGGCGCGGATCGCGATCGGGTTCTCGATCAGCGGCTTCTTCACCCGGTCGAGATATTTGACGAACTCTTCCAGGCCGCCGTCATAGTGCAGCTCATGGCGTAGCACATCGGCGTGGCGCGCGTCGGTCAGGATGATGCGCACGCCGGAATTGAGGAAGGCAAGCTCGCGCAGCCGGTGCTCCAGCGTGCCGAAGTCGAACTCGACCATGGTGAAGGTCTCGGCCGACGGAAAGAAGGTGATCTCCGAGCCGCTGCGGCCCTCATTGGTGCCGGGCTGCTTGTTCTGAACGTAGCTGCCGGTGATCTTCAGCGGTGCATCGGCATTGCCATGCGTGAAGCTCATTTCGTGGATTTCGCCGTTGCGGCGGATCTTGAGCTTCAGCCACGCGGATAGCGCGTTGACCACCGAGACGCCGACGCCGTGCAGGCCGCCAGAAACCTTGTAGGAGTTCTGGTCGAATTTGCCGCCGGCATGCAGCTGCGTCATGATCACTTCGGCCGCCGAAACACCCTCTGAGGGGTGGATATCGGTCGGAATGCCGCGGCCATTGTCGATCACGGTGACCGAACCATCGGGGTTAAGCGTCACCGAGACGAGGTCGGCGTGTCCCGCCAGCGCCTCGTCGATGGCGTTGTCCACCACCTCATAGACCATGTGATGCAGGCCCGAGCCGTCATCGGTATCGCCGATATACATGCCCGGCCGCTTGCGGACCGCATCCAACCCCTTCAAAACCTTGATGGAATCGGCGCCGTACTCGGCTTCCGCGCCATTGGCGCCTTCGATTTGGTCGCTCATGAATACCTGTCTGATTGATGCCGCTGATCCGGCGCGGGAAAGTGCCCCCGAATCGCGCCGTTTTGATGTCCTAGATATAGGCGCAAACGGCCGGTTTTCCAAGGTTTGCAGGCATTTGCCGGGCTTGGCGACAGGTGTTCTCATATCCGTCCGGACATGGCGGCACGCGCTGTCGGGCAATGGGGTCCGTTGAAAAGTGAAAGCTGCGCCCAAGCGCAGCTTTCACAGCCATCTTTTGAGGCGGACTTCGCCTCTATTTCGGCAGGCCGGCGCGCAGCCCTTTCAGCGCCTCACTCCAGCGGAACAGCTCATCGAGCATGGTCTTTGCGCCTGCCTGCACTTGCTCCGTCGGATGATACGCGCGGTTCGGATCAAGCAGCGTCTGATAGGCCGGTAGCGCCACGCCTTCCGGGATCGGCATGACGCCGACCGAGGTCAGCAGCGGCTTCAACGCTTGCGCCGCGCGCAGGCCGCCGGACACGCCGCCATAGCTGAAGATCGCCGCGGGCTTGTAGCGCCATTCATGAACCAGATAATCGATGGCGTTCACGATCGCGGGCGCCACGAAGTAATTGTACTCCGGCGCCACGAACACGAAGGCGTCGGCGGCATCGATCGCCTTCGACCACGCTTTGGTGTGATCGTTCTCGTACTTGCGCAGGCGCGGATGGTGCGGCTCGTCAAGTATCGGCAGGTTGAATGCGGCGATGTCGGTCAGCACTGGTTCGAACTTGCCATGCTCGCGCGCGAACCCTTCCAGGCATTCGGCAAAGATCGGCCCGGCGCGTCCGGGCCGCGTGCTACCGATGATCACGTTCAACTGGTGCTTCACTTGTGGCTCCTTCGGGTTGACAGTATCCGTTGGTGACTAACGTAAGCCGTCGCCTGCAACAAGCGGGTGTTGGCAAAGGCCGGTCACTTTCCGGCGAGGCGTTTGCCGGTTTCAGCCTGCCGTTCGGCCACATGGACGCCCGCTTTGCCGGGCACTACAGTCAGCTCTGTCAGCGGAGCATGCCATATGGACACCCAGCCCGCCCCTTTCGTGCCGCCGGCGCCCAAGCCGCGGACCACGCCGCCGTCGACGCTGGAGATGATGCGCATCGTCTACCGCAACCCGCTCGAATTGTGGGGCGAGCACACCTACAACGAACCCTGGATTTCGGCGAATGGCGTTGGTGGACATCTGATCGTCGCCAACGACCCCGGCCTCATCCGCCATGTGCTGATCGACAACGCCAAGAACTACAAGATGGCGACGGTGCGCCAGCTGATCCTGCGACCGATCCTGCGGGATGGCCTGCTCACCGCCGAGGGCGAGGTGTGGAAGCGCTCGCGCAAGGCGATGGCGCCGGTGTTCACGCCGCGCCACATCTTCGGCTTCGCAAAGCCGATGCTGAAGCGCACGCAGGAATTCGTCAGCCGCTACGAGGCCGGCGGCATGACCGATGTCGCCCACGACATGACGCTGCTCACCTACGATATCCTGGCCGAGACGCTGTTTTCCGGCGAGATCGCCGGCGAGCCGGGCAGCTTCGCCAAGGAGATCGACCGGCTGTTCGAGACGATGGGCCGCGTCGATCCGCTCGACCTGTTGCGCGCGCCGGCATGGCTGCCGCGTCTGACGCGCATCCGCGGCCGCAAGACCATGGCCTATTTCCGCGACATCGTCGCCGGCACGGTCAGGATGCGCGAAGAGCGGATGAAGCGTGATCAGGGTAACGTGCCGCAGGATTTCCTGACGCTTCTGCTCAAGGCCGAAGGCCCGGACGGGCTGACGCGCCCGGAAGTCGAGGACAACATCATCACTTTCATCGGCGCCGGCCATGAGACGACCGCGCGGGCGCTGGGCTGGACCATCTACTGTCTCGCCGAAGCGCCGTGGGAGCGCGACCGGGTCGAGGCTGAGATCGACGCGGTGCTGGCGCGTGAGCCCGATCCGACGAAATGGCTGGACGCCATGCCGTTCACCCGCGCCGCTTTCGAGGAGGCGCTCAGGCTCTATCCGCCGGCGCCGTCGATCAACCGCGAGCCGATCGAGACGGAGACCTGGAACGATCTGGTGCTGCCCAAGCGCGCCGCCGTGCTGGTCATGCCCTGGGTCGTGCACCGCCACCGCAAGCTGTGGGACAGGCCGGACGCCTTCATGCCGGAGCGCTTCCACCCGCAGAACCGCGACAAGATCGATCGCTTCCAGTATCTGCCCTTCGGCGCCGGCCCGCGCGTCTGCATCGGCGCCAGCTTCGCCATGCAGGAAGCCATCATCGCGCTGGCGATCCTGTTGTCGCGCTTCCGCTTCGACGCTACGTCGCAGACCCGGCCATGGCCGGTGCAGAAGCTCACCACGCAGCCGCAGGGCGGCCTGCCGATGCAGGTCTCGCGCCGCACGTAGAGCAAGTCCAGGAAAAAGGTTTCAGCGGTTAAGTTCGGCGACTTCGCCGTAACCCTCCGTCCGGAATTGCGCAAACAAAGAGATAGGTTTGTTTACCGGTCGGCGACCGGCCGGCGCTGCTGGAACTGGCCGGCGGCGCGGAAGCGCCACAGATAGCTCGGCAGGATCGTCGCGATCGCCTGCGGCTGGATGCCGAGGCCGGCAAGCGTCCTGTTGGCCTTGGCGGCCTCGTCCGAGACGGTGTTGTGCTCGCGCAGCTGCTCGACCTGGTCCCTGGTCAAAAGCGGGCTGGGCAGCAGCTGGAGGATCGAGGCCTGGATGTTCGCCATCCAGAACGGCACCGGCGCCAAAAGGCGGCGACGCTCGATGACCGCCAGCAGCTCTTGCATGCATTCCTTGAAGGTCAGCACCTGCGGGCCGCCGAGCTCATAGACCTGGCCGCCCTTCACCTTGCCGTCGACCGAGCGCGCCACGGCCTCGGCGACATCGCCGACATAGACCGGCTGGAATTTGTTCTGGCCGCCGCCGATCAGCGGCAGCACCGGCGAATAGCGCGCCATGTTGGCAAAACGGTTGAAGAAGCCGTCTTCAGGTCCGAAATTGATCGATGGCCGCAAGATGACGGCGTCGTTGATCGTCTCGAACACCGCCTTCTCGCCGGCGGCCTTGGTGCGGGCATAGTCCGACGGCGAATTCGCGTCGGCGCCAAGCGCCGAGATGTGGGTCAGGCCGGCGCCGACCGAACGGGCGGCTTCGGCGACGGCGCGGGCGCCGAACTCATGCACGGTGTTGAACTTCTGCCGCCCAGTCTCGTGCAGGATGGCGACGAGGTTGACGACATGGTCGGCGCCTTGCACGGCGCGGTCGACTGACCAGCGCACGCGCACATTGGCCTGCACCGGCTGAATCTGGCCGACATTGCCAAGTGGCTGCAGATGGCCGGCAAGGTCGGGCCGCCGGCAGGCGACCCGGATGCGGTAGCCGCGCTTGGCGAGCGCGCGCACGACATGGCGACCGACGAAGCCCGAGCCGCCGAAGACGACGACGAGCTTGGGGGTCTGCAGGATTTCGGTCATGACTGGCTCCACGCGCGAGTGCTTGGCTGAAGCCGTTTCTTAATCCGTTTCTCGCCAAAGGCAAAGAGCGACCGGAGGTCGCTCGTCGCCTTGTTTTGCATCAAGGGCGGATCCGCTCAGAAAGCCCTGCCGATGCGCGCGTCGACCGAGTGGCGGTTGCCGCCGCGGATGACGAAGAAAGCCAGGATCGCGGCCCACAGCAGCGACTTTTCAGCGCCTGAAAAGCCCTGGCCCATGGTCACCCAATGGAACCAGACGGTGACCAGAAGCACGATCAGGCCAGCAAAGGCGGCGGGGCGGGTGAGCAGGCCAATCGCGATCAGGATGCCGCCGAAGAACTCGGTGCAGGCCAGCAGCGGCGACCAGAAGACGCCCGGATAGAAGCCCAGGCCTTCGACCATTTCCGTGGCGCCGAACGGATTGACGATCTTCTGCGAGCCATGGATGGCCAGGCAGACGCCGGCAACGGCGCGGAGCAAGGTTTCGCTGGCGTCGTGGAGCGCCGAATAGAGGCGGCCAAGCGCCGGGACGATCAGGCGGGCACAGCGAGGATCGGGGGTCGCGAGCATGGTCTCTCCTTCTTGGTGACGATCTCGCAAACGCCCGACGGTTCCGGGCGAGTCAAGTTAACAAAAGTTAACCTTTCTCATCATGTTTTATGGTCGCGGATGTAAACGCAGAAAACCCCGCCGAAGCGGGGTTTTCCGGGCAGTGCCAGCACCGAAACAAGGCTCACGAGGCAGCCTGACCTGAGACGGTATCAAGGCGGCGTGAAGCAAGCACGCCCACCTCGGCCCTGAACGCCCGGCGCGGCCCGCCAGCCGCGAGCCGAACGAAGCCAATCAAGCGGCTCGCGGTGTGGGTGCCGAGAATGGGTCGTTTCAGAGCCGAAAAAGGTTCAAAGGATGAAGCAAGAAAGCGCGCGCGTTCTCGAAATTGGCACTTGTTTCAGGCCGAGTAGCGCTCGGCGAACTCGGAGATGCGCTGGACGACGGCCTTGGACGCGGTGATGCCGCGCGCCTTGGCCTTCTCGGCGGCCTCTGCCCGCGAGCGTCCAGGGATGTGCACACCGTAGCGCCGCCGCAACCGCTCGAGCTGGTCTTTCATGCGCAGTTCGAAATCCGGATCGAGCAATTTAGGCTCGATGGCTAATATAAACAGGCCGGTGCCGGGGCTGTCCGGCCCGCCGGTGAACCAGGGCGCGTCGAGCGACCAGTTGGCGCCGGAAATGCCGGCAGCCAGCACCTCGACCATCAGCGCGATGTTGGCGCCGCGCTGGCCGCCGAAGGCAAGCATCGCGCCTTTCATCGCCGCCGCCGGGTCGGTGGTCGCATTGCCGTTGGCATCGAGCGCCCAGCCTTCGGGAATTTTCTTGCCGTCCTCGGCCGCCTTGCGGATGTTGACGAAGGCGGTGGCGCTCGACGACTGGTCGATGACCAGAGGCGGACCGTCGGCGGCAGGCGCCGCAAAGGACATCGGGTTGGTGCAATAGACCGGCTTGATCGAGCCGGAGCCGGCAAGCACGGCCGGGCCGTTGGTGGCGGCGAAGGAGACCAGCCCCTGTTCGGCCAGGCGCCCGGTGAAATAGCCGAGCGCGCCGCAGGTATAGGCGTTCTTCTGCGAGAAGATCGACACACCGAACAGCTTCGCCGCCTTGGCCAGATCCTCGATCGAGCGGTCGAAACCGGTATGGGCAAGCCCGCCACGGGCGTCCGACAGATAGACGGCGAGCGCCGGCCTTGTGATCACCGGCTCGGCATTGCCATCGATGCGGCCGGCTTCGAACGCTTCGAGATAGTCGATGAAATGCGACAGGCCGACGGTCGACAGGCCTTCCGCTTCCGCGGCGATGATCGAGGCGGTCAGCGACTGCGCCGCTTCCTCATTGGCGCCGGCGCCGAGCGCCGCCATCCGGCATAGGCCTGTCGCCTGGTCGAGACTGAGTTGCATCATGGCTGTCCTAGGGGAGTAGGGGAATAAGGGAGTAGGGGGAAATTGTGGTGGCAATAGCGAATACGGATTGAA
>JAEKLU010000254.1 GCA_019509685.1 Mesorhizobium sp.
GACGCCTTCCAGACCCGGCAGATCGAACATGGTCTCGAGCAGGATGCTTTCGAGGATCGAACCCAGTCCGCGCGCGCCGGTCTTGCGATCGATGGCGCGCTTGGCAATCGCCGACAGTGCGTTCTCGTGGAACGTCAGGTCGACATTCTCCATCTCGAACAGCCGCTGGTACTGCTTGACCAGCGCGTTCTTCGGCACGGTCAGGATCTGGATCAGCGCCGGCTCGTCGAGGTCTTCCAGCGTTGCCAGAACCGGCAGACGGCCGACGAACTCGGGGATCAGGCCGAATTTCAAGAGATCCTCGGGCTCGACCTGGCGGAAGATGTCGCCGGTGCGGCGATCCTCAGGCGAAGCGACAACGGCGCCGAAGCCGATCGACGTCTTGCGGCCACGATCCGAGATGATCTTGTCCAGCCCGGCGAAGGCGCCGCCGCAGATGAACAGGATGTTGGCGGTGTCGACCTGCAGGAATTCCTGCTGCGGATGCTTGCGGCCGCCCTGCGGCGGCACCGAGGCGACCGTGCCTTCCATGATCTTCAAAAGCGCCTGCTGCACGCCCTCGCCCGACACGTCGCGGGTGATCGAGGGGTTGTCCGACTTGCGCGAGATCTTGTCGATTTCGTCGATATAGACGATGCCGCGCTGGGCGCGCTCGACATTGTAGTCGGCCGATTGCAACAGCTTCAGGATGATGTTTTCAACGTCCTCGCCGACGTAACCGGCCTCGGTCAGCGTCGTGGCGTCGGCCATGGTGAACGGCACGTCGATGATGCGGGCGAGCGTCTGGGCCAGCAGCGTCTTGCCGCAGCCGGTCGGGCCGATCAGCAGGATGTTCGACTTGGCCAGCTCGACATCGTTGCTCTTGCCGGCATGCGCGAGGCGCTTGTAGTGGTTGTGGACCGCCACCGACAGCACGCGCTTGGCGTAAGGCTGGCCGATGACATAGTCATCCAGAACTTTCAGGATTTCCTGCGGTGTCGGCACGCCTTCGCGCGACTTCACCATCGAGGTTTTGTTTTCCTCGCGGATGATGTCCATGCACAGTTCGACGCATTCGTCGCAGATGAAAACCGTCGGGCCGGCGATCAGCTTGCGGACCTCGTGCTGGCTTTTGCCGCAAAACGAGCAATAAAGCGTGTTCTTGGAATCACCGCTATTGTTGCCGACCTTGCTCATTTTCCTGTCCTTTCACCGACGCCCGCCGATCGCCTGGCTGCAAGAGGCGTCTCACCAATCTACCGCGGGAATCCACCGCCGCCAGTGTCCCGGCTCACACTGCGCATCCCGTACGAAACACAAATCAGAAAACGCGGCAATGATTCGCAGCTACCCCCACGCAAAGCTAAGCCGTCGAAAATCAACATAGCCTTAACGTAGGCAATCCCAACGCCCGAGGGAACAGCCAAATGTGGCCGAAATGCCGCAAGCCACGCCAAAAGCGCGTTATCCTGCCATCCGGCTGCCAAGGCGCCCTTACGTGGCGGCGCCTTCGACCGGTTCGCGCGACGAGATGACCTTGTCGATCAGGCCGAAATCCTTGGCCTCGTCGGCGGTCATGAAATGATCGCGATCGAGCGTGCGTTCAATCTCTTCGTAGCTCTTGCCGGTGTGCTTGACATAGACCTCGTTCAAGCGGCGCTTCAGCTTGACGATATCCATCGCATGCCGCTCGATGTCCGAAGCCTGGCCCTGGAAGCCGCCGGACGGCTGATGGACCATGATGCGGGCGTTCGGCGTGGCAAAGCGCATGTCCTTGTGGCCGGCCGTCAGGAGCAGCGAGCCCATCGAAGCGGCCTGGCCGATGCAAAGGGTCGAAACCGCCGGCTTGATGAACTGCATGGTGTCGTAGATCGCCATGCCCGAGGTGACCACGCCACCGGGCGAATTGATATAGAGGTTGATTTCCTTCTTGGGGTTCTCCGCCTCGAGGAACAAAAGCTGTGCACAAACCAGCGTCGCCATCCCGTCCTCGACCGGACCGGTGATGAAAATGATGCGTTCCTTCAAGAGGCGCGAGAAGATGTCGTAGGCGCGCTCGCCGCGATTGGTCTGCTCGACCACCATCGGAACGAGGTTCATGTAGGTTTCAACGGGGTTCTTCATGGACTACCCTTGTTGGAGATGGGATCCCGGCGCCGTGGTACATCAGCAATCGGGCGGAATCGTTCTGGATCGGTTATGACCTAAATAGGATGCCGGCTCACCCTAGCGCAAGGCCGCCTCTCCTAGCCACCTGGTTAAGTGGAATCAAGCGTTGCGGCCGGCGCGACGTGCGCAACTTGCCGGGCCGCCGACGGCCCGGTTGCCGAAGTCCTGCAGCAGGCCTTCGCTTTGGTAGCATTTTCTTAACCGCGCCGCTTAACGACAAGCCTTGAAATCGCTGTCTGGCCGGGGACCTTCCGCTACACTCCTGCGTTGAAAATGCGTCCTTTTTCAACGGGGGAATGTCATGATCCGCAAAAGCACCACATCCCTGGCAGTCATAGCGATGCTTGCGGCGGTTTCCGAAACCGCCGCCGGCGGCCGCGCGCTCGAATGCTACGAACCCGTGCACAGGCCGGCGCTCTACGACACCGTATATGAAGACGTGATGCTGAGCCCGGGCGGCCAAATGGTCGATTACGACGCGGCGATCTACGGCACCTACCAGAGCGTGGAGCAGATTGCGCCGCCGCGCGTGACCTATGAGACGGTGCCGGCGGAGACGCGCACGGTGTACCATACGGTCAGGGTCGACGATGGCGGTTATGCCTGGGAGTGGCGCGTCATCCACGGCCGCAAGGTGCTTTGCAAAGTGTGGCGCAAGGCCCGCTATGCGCGCGTTGCCGAAATCGTGGTGGTCAGACCCGAACGCGTGCACCGTGTCGTGCAGCCGGCGGAATATGAAAGCGTCGCCCGCGAAGTGCAGGTGCGGCCGCAACAAGTGCGGATCCGCGAAATCCCACCCTCATATGGGACGGTGGCGCGCCGGGTGGTGGTGCGGGAAGGCTCAACCAGCTGGCGCCGGGTGCATATCCCGCGGCACTGCCAGGACTAACCGGCATTTCGCCGGTCAGAGGCGGCCGGGCGGCGAAGTGCACGCCCTGGCCGGAACCGAAGCCTGATTAAGCCAGATCGACGTCGAGGATCGCCATCGAGAAATTGTAGTCGCCGTCGTCCTCGTCCTTGAACACGAGGCCCAGGAATTCGTCGCCGATATAGACCTCGGCCGAGTCTTCCTTGCGCGGGCGCGCTTTGATCTCGAGCCTGGGATTCTGGAAGACGCGCTTGAAATAGGCGTCCAGCTTTCTGATTTCGTCAGGCTTCAAAAGACTTCTCCGAGATGTCGGTCTGTTCGTTGGAACGCGCTTCTGACACGCAGACGATGGCTATGTAAAGGCAAGCTGGCAGCATTAACACGTGGCAGGCAGCACCTGGACCGACGGCCCGGACGGCCGCAGCCGGCGACAAATTGCTCAGATGTCGAAGCTGACCACGTGGTCCATGGTCTGCGACGGCAGGAGCTGGTCCATCTGCCGCGAAGGCTGGTCGCAGCCGGTTTCTCCCACAACCCGCGCCGGCACGCCGGCGACGGTTTTGTTGTGCGGCACGGGCGACAGCACGACCGAACCGGCGGCGATCTTGGAGCAATGGCCGATCTCGATGTTGCCGAGGATCTTGGCGCCGGCGCCGATCAGCACGCCACGGCGGATCTTCGGATGACGATCGCCATTGGCCTTGCCGGTACCGCCCAGCGTCACGCCGTGCAGGATCGACACGTCATCCTCGATGACCGCCGTCTGGCCGACGACGAGGCCGGTGGCGTGATCGAGGAAAATGCCCTTGCCGATGCGGGCGGCCGGGTTGATGTCGGTCTGGAATACCGAGGAGGAGCGGCTCTGCAGATAGAGCGCGAAATCGCGGCGGCCATGATTCCACAGCCAATGCGCCAGGCGGTGGGTCTGGATGGCGTGAAAACCCTTGAAATAGAGCACCGGCATGATGAAGCGGTCGCAGGCCGGGTCGCGGTCGTAATAAGCCTGGATGTCGACGCGCACCGTCGTGCTCCACTCCGGATCGTCGTCCAGCATCGCCTTGAAGGTCTGGCGGATGAGGTCTGAGCCGACGTCCTGATGCGCCAGGCGCTCGGCCAGCCGGTGAATCACGGCCTGTTCCAGGCTCTCCTGGTTGAGGATCGTGGAATAGAGGAACGCCGCGAGCAGCGGATCGCGGTTCACCGCTTCCATCGCTTCATCGCGG
Source organism: Mesorhizobium sp. (assembly GCA_019509685.1). The sequence continues at coordinate 4,240 of JAEKLU010000254.1, forward strand.
ATCGAACGCCAGATCGGGTCGACCGGCTGCACCATGCTGGGGCGGGCAATCGTAATGCTGTTCATCGACGCTCTCCGGCCTCGCTCATTATCCGGCGGCACATATAAGCCAAATCATAGCACGGTTGAACTCAATTTTCCTTAAGTAGCTGTTCAAATGGACATGGTTCACGCGGAATCAAGCGACAATGGAAAACGAACCCTTGATCACCGGGGCGCCGGAAAACGCCGGCCCTGCCCGCTGACAAGGCCTCACCGGCCTCAGGTCGGCAGCGTCGTTCCCGCCTGCTCCGCGACCATATAGGCGGCATACCAATCCGGCCAGTTGTGGTCATGCTGCCCGCCATTGCGCTTTTCATGCTCGCCATGCGCCGCGGCTGCTCTGCGCAGCGCGGCCGCAAGCTCCGAGGATGACGTGAAAATCGTGTCGTGCGCTTCGACGCGCCCCGGCAGGCGCTGCGTGATCTCCTGCAGCAGCCAACCATTGCCGTCCGGGTCGCTGAATGTGACGAACGAGGAATAGCTGTTGCCATCGGGGTGCCGGCCTTTGATCGGCGGCTGACCCGGGCCGTTACGGTGGAAGACGTCGCTTGCCGCGACGCCCCGCGCCACGAGTTCCGCGCGCGCTGCTTCAATATCGGACACGATCAGATAAAGCACTTTCGCCGAACCGGGGGCGGCCGATGTCAGGCCCGTGCCGAAATGGATCGAACATGGTGAACCCGGCGGCGTGAACTGCACGACCCGAAACGCATCGCCGACCACGAAGTCGGCGTCGAGCCTCCAGCCCAGACCAGCGTAAAAGCCCTTGGACCGGTCGACATCCGATACAGGAATGACGACGGCCTCCAATTTCATGTCGATCATGCCAGGTTTGGTTCCGCTGGTCATGTCACGCTCCTTGCATTAGGTGTCGGCGATACCTTCCCTCCACCGCGCATTTTGGTCAATCGGGCACATAGGCTCTTGAAGCCGACGGCGACTTGCGCTGTCTTGCCCCCCAGCCACCCGGAAAAATTCGTCATGGAAAAAGAACCGCTGCTGGACGATGCGCTGAAAAGCGAGCTTTCCTTGGCTTATCAGGCCGCGGACCGTCACTACCACAACCTTGCCCATATCAAAGCCATGCTGGCGCTGGCCGACGAATACCGGGGCCTGCTCGATGATCCGGACGCCTTCGAGGCGGCGGTCTGGTTGCATGACGCCATCTATGACAGCCGCGCCAAGAACAATGAGGCGAAAAGCGCTGAGCTGGCCGCGGAAAGGCTGGCCGGGCGCGCAAGTTCCGGGCGCCTGGCCCGCATCGTCGCGATGATCAACGCCACCGCGACGCATCAGCTGCCTGCTCTGGAAGACAAGAAAGCGCTCAACGATGCGGCGCTCCTGCTCGATATGGACCTGGCCATCCTTGGCGCCGAACCTGAGGCGTTCGATACCTATGAGCAAGCGGTCCGGCGTGAATATGGCTGGGTCGAGGAGCCGCTGTGGCGCGCCGGACGCGCGGCTGTCCTGAAGACGTTCCTCGCGCGCCCGCATATTTTCTACACGAAACCGTTTCGCGATCGGTTCGAGGCGCGCGCCAGGGAAAATCTAGGCCGCTCCCTGCAAGCGCTGCAAGGCTAGGTCCGACAGGCCCACTGTCCCGTCGGGCCTTGCCCCTATGTCTTAATTCCATGTCCTGCGATCACGAGAGCAATTCCAGGAAAAGTGTGAGCGGTTTTCCGTCCGGAATTGCTTCAAACAAAGAGATAGAGCGGCCGCTAGCCGCTCAGGGATGACCGAGACCCATGGAAAACGACTTCCACCAACCCGTCGATGCGGCGCAGGTACCGCGATTTGCCGGTCTTTCCACCTTCATGCGGCTGCCTTCCGTATCGAGCGCCAAGGGGCTCGACATCGCTCTTGTCGGGATTCCGTGGGACGGCGGCACCACCAACCGCGCCGGCGCCCGTCACGGTCCGCGCGAAATCAGGAACCAGTCGAGCCTGATGCGCCGCGTCCATCATGTGTCGGGAACCGAGCCGTTCAGCATCGCCAATGTCGCCGATGTCGGCGACGTCTCGGTCAATCCTATCAATCTCCTCGACGGCTTGAAGCGCATCGAGGACGGCATCGCCGCGATCGTCTCGGATGGAGCTATTCCCTTAGCCGCCGGCGGCGATCACCTGACGACGCTGCCAGTGCTGCGCGCGGTGGCCCGCAACGCGCCAGTCGGCATGGTTCACTTCGATGCCCATTCCGACACCAACGATCGCTATTTCGGCGACAATCCCTATACGCACGGAACGCCTTTCCTCCGCGCCATCGAGGAAGGATTGCTCGACCCGAAGCGAGTGATCCAGATCGGCATCAGGGGGTCGATCTATGAACCCGGCGAACACGATTGGGCGACCGCCCAGGGTATACGCATCATCTATATGGAGGAGTTCGTCAGGCGCGGCGCCGCTTCGGTCATGCAGGAAGCGCGCGATCTTGTCGGCGACGGCCAGACCTATGTGACCTTCGACATCGATTGCATCGATCCGTCGATGGCGCCCGGCACCGGCACGCCCGAGCTTGGCGGTTTCACCACACGCGAGGCGCAGGAGATGGTTCGATTGCTCGACGGATTGAATTTCGTCGGCGCCGATGTCGTCGAGGTCGCGCCTCCCTTCGATCTTGCCGGCATGACGGCGCTGGCCGGCGCGACGATGATGTTCGAGCTGCTCTGCGTCATGGCGCGATCTGTCGCAGACAGGAAAGCGCGCGCTTAGGGTGTGTCGAGATTCGGGTCAGGCCGAACCGAAAATGGCGGATTTCGAGAACCGGACCGGAGCGTACTTTAGGTACGTGAGGACCGGAAGCGCAGGAAGCCGCCATTTGCAGGCCGGCCTCACCTGAATATCGGCACACCCTAATCCGGAAAGGTTTCCATCCGGCGCGCGTAGGCCCTGAAGCCGGCGCGCTTGTAGACCGACTGGGCCGCCGGATGGTCATAGGTGTCGGTGTGAAGCCAGACACGTTCCGGCCGATACGCCCAGGCCGCGCGCAGCGACCGCTCGAGCAGGAACGGCCCCAGCCGCTTGCCTTGAACGGCCGGGACCAGCCCGAAATGAACGAGTTCGACGGCTGGCTGCCCGATATCGTTGAATTCGCAAAGGCCGACGGCTGCGCCGTCGACCCGCAGCACCTGAATATGCGTCGCCTCGCTGGCGAGCAGCGTTGCCAGCTCTGCTTCGGGCATGCGTAGACGCTGGTCCCACTGCACTGGCCCGCCGACAGCAAGGTAGAGTTCGACATAGTCCGAAAGATCGAGCCTTTCGCGCGCCACCATCGCGCCGGCCAGCGGCGGCGCAAGCGCATCGCCGGACGGCGGCGCGAGCATTTCCATGTAAGTGACGAGAAGGTCGACCATCGTCAGGTCGGGGCAAGCCGAATGCTCAAAGGGGATTCTCGGCATAAAACTCCAGCACGCGCTGCTTGAAGCTCTTGTCGCCGACGGCGAGCATGTGGTCGCGGCCCTCGATGTGGAAAGCTTTTGCATTGGGCATCATGGCGGCAAGCTCATCCGGCGAGCCGCCGATATCGTCCGTGGTGCCGACGGCGATCAGCGTCGGCTGGGCGATGCTGGCCATGTCGTCTTCGCTGAGCAGCTCGCGCGATTTGGCGATGCAGGCGGCAAGCGCCCGCCGGTCGCTGCGCGTCTGGTCGGCAAAGGCGCGAAACGAGCGGCCGCGCGGATGCGTGGTCTGGGCTGGGTCCTCCGCCAGCAGCGCGGCCGCGATCGGGTCCCAGTCGCCGACGCCATCGACCATGCCGATGCCAAGCCCGCCGAACACCAGTGTCGCGACCTTGTCCGGATCGGACAGCGCCAGGAAAGCCGAGACCCGCGCGCCCATCGAATAGCCCATGACATGCGCACGCTCGATGCCGAGATGGTCGAGCAGCGCCGCCGCGTCCGACGCCATCTTCTGCGGCGTGTAGTCGGCCTCGTCATAGCTCTTCGACGACGAGCCGTGGCCGCGATTGTCGAAGGCGATCGCCCGGTAACCGGCATCGTTCAACGTCTTGAACCAGCCGGGGGAAACCCAGTTGACATAATGGCTGGAGGCAAAGCCGTGGATCATCAGCACCGGGTCACCCTGCCCCGACGCCGGCTGGCGATCGAGAAAGGCAAGCTCGAAACCGTCATGGGAGAAGAATTGCATCGGCAGAAATTGCTTTTCAGTTGGAACCGGCACCCGTGCCGATGGAAGGATGGCGCAAAACATCGCCTTCCTTGATGCCGTCCTTGGCCGCGGTTCCTGCCTTCAGCTCAAGCACGAAGCGCACGGGCTGTCCGGGTGAGATGATCGCTTCGGATTCGGGCTCGCCGCGCTTGATAGCCTTGATCCTGCCGTCCTGGCCGACAAAGACGAGGTCGAGCGCCATCGGCGTGTTCTTCATCCAGAAATCCACCTCTTCGGCGTTTTCGAACACGAACAACATGCCGTGGTCGTCGGCCATGGTCTGGCGAAACATGAGCCCCGCCTCGCGCTCGGCGGCGGTGTCGGCGATCTCGATGGAGAAGGAGCGATCTCCCGAACCCGTCGCCACCACCAGCGGCGTGCGATCGATCGGCAGCAGCATCGCGTCCGCCATGCTCGGCTTCAAGGCGTTGAAATAGACAGCGAAAACCATCGCGGCGCAGAGCGCGCCTGCAGTCAGCCAGTTGCGGTGAGCCATTTGATACCTCGTGCGGCCTTGTCCTAAACCATGTTCCGCAAGAGTGGAACCGGTTTTCGGACAAGATGATCCCGCCGGTGAAGGCCTTTCCAACAGTGCTGGAAAACCTTAGTGCGAGACCGACAAGGTGCCCATATCGGGGTGGATTTCGGCGGCCATAAGGCCTTTGTCGCCGCGTCCGAAGCGAACCAGCACGACCTGGCCGGGCCTGAGCTCGGTGATGCCGTAGCGCCGCAAGGTCTCCATGTGGACGAAGATATCCTCGGTGCCATCGCCCCTGGTCAGGAATCCAAAACCCTTGGTGCGATTGAACCACTTGACCAGCGCGCGTTCGAGACCGCTCTCGGGGGTCACGATAACGTGCGTGCGCTGTTCCTGTTCGGCGGGATGGATGGCGGTCGAAGCATCCATCGAAAGAACCCGGAAGGCCTGCAGGCCGCGTTCGCCCTGCTTGACCAGACAGACGACCCGCGCGCCCTCGAGCGCCGTCTGGAAGCCGTCCCGTCGAAGGCAAGTCACATGGAGGAGAATATCGCCCGAGACGCCGTCGTCCGGAAGGATGAAGCCGTAGCCTTTGGCCACGTCGAACCATTTGATAGCGCCAGCGATTTCGACAAGCTCGGCGGAGTCGCCGCCATTGTCTGGACTCAAGGCGTCGTCAAGGCTTCCGTCCCGCCTCGTGAAAGAGGCTTTTTCCCCCATAAGAATGCCCCCTTTTTCAACTGAAACCGTAACTGATTCTTGCCATCAGCTTAACACTGCGGCTTCCGGGGTGTGCAAGGCCTGACGTGCCTTTTTTCACTATTGGACACCGGAAACACTGAAATGTTGTTTGCCGGCGCCGATGAACGAAGTCCGGCAGGCCCCAAACAGACGACCCGGCCCTGTATTGTCGGATGATTGCCCTTTGGCGGGGTCGCTCTTATGGTGCGCCGCAACCCAACGCTCCGAGGAAGCCGCCATGCGCTATCTGCACACAATGGTCCGCGTCGCAAACGTCGATCAATCGCTCGATTTCTACTGCAACA
>JAEKLU010000287.1 GCA_019509685.1 Mesorhizobium sp.
CGTCCGGTGTCTCGGTTCGCTGGTAACCGGGGTTCGGGGCGGGGGGCGCGGTCGCAATCCGCCTCTTGGGCGGCCGTGGCGTGTCGACAGCGGCAGGTTCGGCCGCGACTTCGATGTCGGACGACGCTTCGGCCACGGTGCTCGCCGCGGCAGCGGGTTCCGGCTCGCTCGATATGCCAGCGTCGCCGGCTACGGGAAGGTTCTGTTCCAGCCGGGCCATGTGGCCGTTGATTTCGATGAAGCTGCCCTGCAGCTGGTGGTCCAGCGTCTCGAACCGGCTCTGGAAACCGTTGTTGACCGTATCGATGCGGGCGCCGATGCGCTGCTCGAACTGGCCGAGCTGTTCCAGCCGCGCCTCCATCGTCTTGAGGTCGTTGACGCCGCGATAGAGATAGACCGCGGCCGTCACATTGACGAAGGTGACGAGTGCGGCACCCACCGCCAAAACACCGATCATTCTGGCCCGGCTGGGCCGTCCCGGAGCGGCTTCCCTGTGACCGAGTTCGATTGCCGGAACGTCCGGCTCGCTGATCATCGTCATTCAACCACCACCTTTGCGCCCACCGCGACGCGCTTGAAGAGATCGATCACATCGGTGTTCGTCAGCCGGAAGCATCCGGACGTGCCGTCGAAACCGACGCCCTTGGGATCGTTGGTGCCATGGATGCGATAGAGCGTGTCGTGTCCGTCCCGAGACAGGTAAAGCGCCCGCGCGCCGAGCGGGTTGTAGGGGCCCGAGGGCACCAGCTCCGGCAGTTCCGGCTGGCGGGCGCGCATTTCCCGGGGCGGGCGCCACTGCGGCCATTCCGTCTTGGCCCCGACCTTCACCACCCCGGTCCAGCCAAACCCGTCACGCCCGACGCTGATCTGGTAGCGCAGCGCCTGGCCCTGGCGGGTCACCAGGTAAAGTGCCTTCTCGTTCTTGCGAATGATGATGGTTCCCGGCTGCTCGGCGGTTGCGAAGGCAACTGCCTTGCGCAGGCTGGGGCCCATCGCCGGCAGCGGGGGTGCCGATCGCGCGTCTGCGGTTCCCTGGACGGACAGCGCCAGCATCGCGCCGAGCGCGCAGGCGCCGGCCAGCCTCGGGATGATCCGATGCCTATTTGGCAGCGTCATCGAGCCGCTCTTTGAACATCTTCTTCAGATCCTTGTTGAAGCGCGCGCGACCGTCCACCTCGGAGGGCAGGATGGCCCGGTTCAGCGAATCCGAGAGAAGCGCGTTGTCGAGCGCCACCGACTTGATGTGCGGCGCCTTGAAGATCTTCTCCAGCTCGCTGCGCGAAAAATGGTTCCCGAACCATTTGCGCTTATGCTTGTTGGCGACGAGCGTGATGGAGACCGCGTTGCCGCGCAATTCGCGGATCTTGGTGTAGAGCCGCTTGCCTTGCCGCAGCGAGGCGACGTTGAGCTCGAAGACGATGAAGATCTCGTCGCTCGTCGAAAGCACGGAATTGTGCCAGGGCGTTTCGAGATTGGGCAGGTCGATGACGATGTCGTCGAAGCGGTAGGCGACGAGGTCGAGAAGCCGGAAGACGAAATCGCTGCCTTGCGGCTCGAACGGCAGCTGCGGCCGCTCGAAGGCGTAGAGGGTGAGGCCGGATGGGCGTGAAAGCTTGATGACGTCCATCAGCTCGACATCGAGCCTTTCGGGCTGGCCGATAATGCCGGTCAGGTCGAACTGGTTGAACTGATTGATATAGGCGCCGCAATTGGCGCTCTGGAAATCGAGGTCGACCAGGCAGGTGGAGGCCGCGCGCTCAGTCGATTTCGAGGCCAGGTGCTCGGCCGCCGAGAGCGCCAGCGTCGTGGCGCCGGCGCCGCCGCTGGCGCTGATGAAGGTGATGATGCGGCTCTTCGTGCCCTGGTTGCCGGTGTCGTGGAAGGTGACCGCGTTGAGCAGCTCCTTGCCGTCGAGCGGCTTGCGCAGCCAGTCCGAAGCGTTCATGCGCACCAGAACGCGCGTCCGTTCCGAGGTCAGCTCGTCGGAAACCGCAATCAGCGGCACGGCCGCCCACAAGGCGCGCGCCTCGACGATGCCAGGCCTGGTGAGCAGCTCGCCATCGCCGAGATCGAGGATGACGATGCCCGGGCGCGTATCGGCCGGCGGGCCCTTGAGAAAGTCGCCGGTCTCGGCAACCCTGACATCATAGATCGCCAGCGCATCGAGCCGCGTCGCGACCTCGCGCCTGAAATTCGGATCCGACGAGAACAACGCCACCTGCTTTCGCTTGGTCGGTGTAACCTTGGTGTTGATGGCGTTCATGGAAAGGTGCTCTTCATGTCTTCGCCCGTAGCAGTGCTGAGCATCGAGGGCATGGTGATGTTGCCGAACCCGAGCAGGCCGCCCAGGAAGAAGAATTGAAACGGATGATTGGTGATGCTGACCGTGACGGTCGGCACCGGCCCACTCGGGCGTGTCCAGTAGCCAAGACCGGAGGCGGCGTATTCTATCCGAACCTCCGATTTCTGCAGGGTTGGCAGAAGAGTGATCATGCCCGCCCGGCCGCCACTACCGTTATAGATGGCGTCGAACGAGGTCTGGTCCGCGTTCGCAGGTAGGCACTGGCCTGCTCCGATACTGCAGCAAGCGACACCTGCTGTGCTTGCGGTGCAGACATAATCATAGGTGCCGGCCGGTACAGCATTGCCGACATCCAAAGAGTTGGCGGGGGTTTTTCCTTCAGAAGGCAGCGCGATGGCGACTGGCGTCGAAACCTGCGCCAGTCTGGCGCCCGTCTGGACTGCCTTGTTGCCGGCGTTCCACTGGTAGAAGAGGTAGCCGAAATCGACAAAGCCGAGCAGAAGGGTCAGCAGCAGCGGCATGGCGACAGCCATTTCGACCATGGTAGC
>JAEKLU010000288.1 GCA_019509685.1 Mesorhizobium sp.
AATTCTTGCGCCTGAGCTCTGCCGGCGAGACGCCAAGCTCGCGCGCGGCGGTCTCCATCATGCGCTCGAGCACGTAGGTGGCTTCCGGCCGCCCTGCCCCGCGATAGGCGTCGACGGGCGCGGTGTTGGTGTAGACGGTGCGCACATTGGCGTGGATCGCTGGGATGTCGTACTGCCCCGACAGCAGCATGGCGTAGAGATAGGTCGGCACGCAGGACGAAAACAGCGACATGTAGGCGCCAAGATTGGCTATTGTGTCGACCTTCAAGCCCGTGATGCGGTTGTTCCTGTCGAAGGCCATCTCGACCGTCGAGACATGGTCGCGGCCATGCGCGTCGGAGAGGAAACTTTCCGTGCGGTCGGCGACCCATTTGACCGGAACACCGGTTTTCTTCGACGCCCACAGGCAGACGATCTCTTCCGGATAGATGTAGATTTTCGAGCCGAAGCCGCCGCCGACATCGGGCGCGATCACCCTGAGCTTGTTTTCCGGCGCGACATTGTAGAAGGCGCTCATCACCAGCCGCGCGACATGCGGGTTCTGCGACGTCGTCCAGCAGGTGTAATGGTCCTCCGCCTTGTCGTAATGGCCAAGCGCGGCGCGCGGCTCCATGGCGTTCGGTACCAGCCGGTTGTTGACGATCTTCATGCGCGTGACATGCGCGGCCGCCTTGATCGCCGCATCGGTTGCCTTGGCGTCGCCGATCTCCCAGTCGAAGATGAGGTTGTTCTCGGCCTCGGCATGGACCTGAGGCGCACCGGCTTGAAGCGCCTTTGTGGCCTCGACCACGGCCTTCATTTCCTTATAGGTGATCTCGACCGCTTCCGCCGCGTCGCGCGCCTGGCCCTTGGTGTCGGCGACCACGATGACGACCGCGTCGCCGACATAGCGCACCTTGTCGACGGCCAGCGGCGACCAGGCGCCCATCTTCATCGGCGAGCCGTCCTTGGAATGGATCATCCAGCCGCAGATCAGATTGCCGATGCCGTCGGCCTTGAGCTCCTTGCCGGTGAGCACGCCGACGACGCCGGGCATGGCTTGCGCCTTCTTCACGTCGATCTTCTTGATCTGCGCATGCGCGTGCGGGCTGCGCACGAACGCGGCATGCTTCATGCCGGGAACCACCATGTCGTCGACATAACGCCCCCCGCCGGTGATGAACCGCTTGTCTTCCTTGCGCGCCACGCGAGCGCCGACGCCTTCGATACCCATGGAAATTCCTCCCGAAATAGTGAGTAGGGAAGTAGTGAGCAGGATGAGCAGCCTTTTCAGACTGACTACTCACTACTGACTACTTACTCGGCCCTCAGGCCGCCTGTTTCGCTTTGCCCTTGGCCCCTTTCGACATCGTCTGCGATGCCGCCAGGATCGCCTTGACGATGTTGTGGTAGCCGGTGCAGCGGCAGATATTGCCTTCAAGTTCGGCGCGCACGGTCGCCTCGTCGAGGCCCTCGGGGTGACGCGATATCATGTCGGTCGCCGTCATGATCATGCCCGGCGTGCAGAAGCCGCATTGCAGCCCGTGATGTTCCTTGAAAGCCGCCTGCACCGGATGCAGCTCAGTGCCGTTGGACAGGCCTTCGATGGTGACGACGGTCGACCCCGAAGCCTGCACGGCAAGCATCGAGCAGGACTTCACCGCCCTGCCATCGACATGCACGACGCAGGCGCCGCATTGCGAGGTATCGCAGCCGACATGGGTTCCGGTAAGGCCAAGATGTTCCCTGAGGAAATGCACCAGCAGCGTTCGGTCCTCGGCGCTCCCGCTGACCCGTTTTCCGTTCACAGTCAACGACACGTCCGACATGCAACCTCCCTGGGTATCAACCTTGGTCATTGCCGATGCCGTGCTTGTGCTTCGGCAGTGCGTTATTAGGGTACCGTACAACGGGCAAAACAGCGCTGCCAGCGCTCCGCCCCTTGTACTTTCGGCCATCCTGAATGCTGTGCGGCACGGCGCAGGGCCATTGCCAAATCAGGCATTGGGGACAAAGATGCCTTTGACGCAAGGCGTGCCTGACATGCCCAAGAAAAGACACGCATAATGAGCGTTGGAGGAACTGCGGAGAAGGCAACTGGCCAGTTCGAGCACACGCTACGCATCAGGCCTTTCGGCGCTCACCACCGATGAGCCCGACCCGAACGCCTTTGCTCAGGCGATCGCCGCCGAAGCTGCAACAGTCGATGCCGGCTTCGCGCTTTTGTTCTTCTCGCAAAGCCTCGTCGAGGCGGACGGTCTTTCGCGCGCGCTAAAACTGCATGCGCCTTCGCTCGCCTATGCCGGCTGTTCGACCGCCGGCGAGATCACGCCGCAAGGGCTGGAGGAAGGCCATATCGTTGCCCTGCTCCTGCCCTCGGCATCGTTCTCGATCGTCAGCACCATGGTCGAAAACCTGTCCTCCTCGGGCATGGACAGGATCACCGGCGAGGTCGCGGCGCTGCGGCGCCTGCTGCGCGGCCGCGTCGGCCACGATCGATCCAAGGGCATATTCGCGCTCTGCTTCATCGACGGGCTTTCCCATGCCGAGGAAGCGGTGACCTCGGCGATCCATTGGGGGTTGGACGACATCCCGCTGATTGGCGGCTCGGCCGGCGACGACCTGAAATTCGAGACGACCAGGTTGATCGCCAACGGCAAGGTCGCTTCCGACAGCGCCATCATCGTGCTGGTCGCGACCGAGATCCCCTTCCACGTCTTCAAGACCGACAATTTCATTCCGACCGACGAGAAACTCGTGGTGACGGCGTCCGATCCGGACCGTCGCATCGTGCGCGAGTTCAACGCCACCAACGCCGCGGAGGAATATGCGGCCTCCGTCGGCATCGTGCCGCAGACGCTG